>JBHIEQ010000048.1:0-11095 GCA_046760725.1 Gemmatimonadales bacterium | reverse complement strand
CGCCCGGTGGAATCGTGACGCTCACGGCTTTCTCGGGGAGCCTCTACGCCGCGTGCTTCTTCCCCGCCCTGGTGTTCGGGCTATACTGGCATCGGGGCAATGGAACGGCCGTGATGGCTTCGTTTGTCACCGGAGTCCTGACGCTCCTTCTGTGGCGATACGTACCGGGCGGCGACATCGTGCACGCGGTGTTCCCCGCCCTCCTGATATCCACCCTCAGCTACGTGTCCGTCGCCCTCCTCGGGAAGCCGACCCAAGCTTCCGTCGTGCTACGGCTCTTCCCCGAAAGGACCGCGCAATGAGACAGCGACCACCGTTCCGCGGGCGCCGGTCTCGGCGTGCCGCTCTCAAGGCTTTGGCCCTTGCGGCCCTGGTCTCCAGCTGCACCAACCGGAGTGCGCCACGCTACGATCTGATCATCGCCGGAGGCACCGTGGTGGACGGATCGGGCGAGGCCGCTTTCCGCGCCGACCTCGCAGTCACAGGCGACCGCATCGCACGCATCGATCGAGAGGGAGTCGATCCCGCCCAGGCCGCCGACATTCTGGACGCCCGGGGTCTGGTGGTGGCACCCGGCTTCATCGACAATCACGCGCACATACAGACGACGATTCACCAATACCCTCTGGCCGAGAACGTCCTCCGGCAGGGAATCACCACGATCCTCGCCACGCTCCACAGCGGCGACCAGCCGTGGCCGCTAGACGAGTACATGGCGTCGCTGGAGGTGGCACCCAACATCGGTTTCTTCGCGGGCCACACGTGGACGCGCAAGCAGGTGCTGGGACTCGCCAACCGCGCTCCCAGCGCCATGGAACTGGAGGAAATGAAATCACTCGTCGAAACGAGCATGCGTCAGGGGGCGCTCGGTCTCACGACCGGGCTGCTCTACGTCCCCGCCAACTACGCCGAGACGGAAGAGATCATCGAACTGGCAAAGGTCGCCGCACGCTACGGCGGCATATACGTATCGCACATGCGAGACGAGGGCCGCGGGCTGATCGAGTCGGTAGCTGAGGTGATCCGCATCGCCGACGAGGCGAACATCCCGGCGCAGATCAATCACCACAAGGCGGTGGGCCGCGCGCAGTGGGGTTGGAGCGCCAGGACGCTGGCGATGATCGATTCGGCCCGCGCGGCAGGTCTGGACGTCAAACACGATCTCTACCCATACACTGCCTCGAGCACCGGCTCGAGTATCCTGTTCCCACAGTGGGCCCTTGCGGGCGGACCGGACTCGCTGGCGGCACGTCTCGCCGACCCGCCCACGCGGGCGCGGATCGTATCCGAGATGCGAGAGATCATGGCCGAGGAGCGCGCGGGCGAGGGACTGGAGAGCATTCAGTTCCGCGTCGTGCCGTCCGACCAGCGCTACAACGGCAAGACCCTGGCGGATCTCGCCCGCGATCGCGGCCTGCCCAACACACTTGAAACGGGAATCGAGCTGGTGATCGAGCTTCAGCTGAAGGGCGGTTTCAGCGCGATCTACCACTCCATGGACGAGGGCGACGTGATCCGCATCGTGAGCCATCCCTGGGCGATGATCGAGACCGACGGTGATCTCGTGCCCTATGGAGTGGGGCATCCTCACCCGCGGAGCTATGGCGCGTTCCCCCGCGTGCTCTCACGCTACGTGCGGGAGCTGGGCGTGCTCACGCTCGAGCAGGCCATCCGCAAGATGACCGCGCTGCCCGCCGAGCAGATCGGGCAACGCGAGCGTGGCCTTCTGCGCGAGGGGATGTATGCCGACATCACGGTGTTCGACCCGCAAGCGATCCGCGACCGCGCAACGTATGCGGATCCCCACCAGTTCGCGGTCGGCGTGCGGCATTTGCTCGTGAATGGCGTGCCCGTGATACGCAACTCGGCCTTCACGGGCGAGAAACCGGGCAGGGTGCTCAGGGGGCCGGCGAGGCCTCGCTGAGCCCAGCGGCGGGGAGCCACGCTTCACCACATGGCGCGGCGCCCCGCCGTCATTCGGTCACAGGCCGACCGCGACCCCAAACTTGAAGGTCACGTTGTTGGCCTGGCTCACGATCGGGAGAAGCGTGAGCGAGCCGTTGGCGTTCTCCCGTATTCCACCCTCGCGCAGATACTCGGCCTCGCCGTTGTAGATGCCCTGCACCGCGAGATCGATGGAGACGGGATGCGGGCCTCCCTTTACACGCACCAACAGCCCACCGCCCCCGCCCAGCGCCAACGTAGCGTCATCGAAGTTGGTGGTGCTCGCGAAGCCCTCGGAGCTGTCGGTGCCTCTCACCGACGACACCGTCGCAAAGTACGAGAAGCCTGCGGTGCCGTAGGCGTAGGGCCTGAGGCGTCCCAGGTCCAAGCTCAGCTGCGGGCCGATCCCGAGCGACACGATCGCGTTGTCGGTGTTCACCTCCAGCCTCACGCGATGAATCGTCTCGCTGAACGGCGCCTCGAAGCTCTCGTGGCCGTACACCATGAACGACCCGTCCAGCCTAATGCCTATCGTGCCACCCCTGTCGAGGTGGAACACGCCATAGAGACCGAGACCGCCGCCCCAGTCCACGAAGTCGCGAAACTCCCCTACCGGCCTCAGCACCGAGCCGTTGATGCCCAGCAACCCTTGCGGCGCCGGCGAGCGCCGCTGCGCCTCGCCTGCCGACGTCACGGCGACGGCCAGAGCGAGCGCCGCGACGCCCCCTCGAATCAACCGGTCGATCATGAACCCTCCCGGGCGAGCAACATCTCTCTCTACCCCGGGATGCGATCGGTGTGCCCTCGTGGTAGCTTGGCCGCCGTGACCGCATCCGCTCCCGCGAACGGATCCACTGCGCTGGTCATCAGTGGAGGCAACATAGACTCCGCGGCGCTCGCACGGATCCTGGCGGGCGAGCCGCGGTCGACTGACGCCGTTGGCTGACGCGCGGTTCGGCGCGCTATCTTATCGTCGGAAGCTCCCTCGACCGAGGGCTCATCCGCTGTGACCGCACCCGAGACACGATCGAGCCGCAATGTCTCCCGAGAAACGTGAGGAGCGCCGCGTCGGCCATCGCCGCAGACCCCGGGATCGCCGATCGCAACAGCGGCGGCGCGGTCACGAGCGGCGGCAGGCCGACTTCGGACCGGCGATGTCTCTCACCGGCCGGGAACGCCGCACGGGCTGGGACCGCCGCATCTCCGACCGGCGTGCCCGTCGTGACCGCAGGCGTGGGGAGAGGCGCGCCCGCGTGCCGACCAGGCCTTCACTCACGGCGGTCGCTCTGCGCGAGCTGCGTCAACTCGCGAGCCGACTCTACATCCAGGTCAAGCGATCGCCGCGGCCCGCCAAGCGTGTTCTGACCCAGCTGGCCGAGATCCGCGCCGAGCTGTTGCATCCGCAGCCCGACCTGGACACCGTGGCGGACGCGCTCGAGCGCCTCGCGGGCTCGGCTGCCTCCAAGCTCCCGGAGTACGAGCTCGCCGTAGCTCTCCTCCCCGCTGCTGGCTCGTCTGGGGGCGATACGAGGACCACGGCCAGCGGCTTCGCCGACCGCGACACGGTACGGCGGTTGCAGGCCACGCTCGCCGCCCCGCTCGACATCGCGGTACCCCAGGAGACCGACCGAAGCGGGGGCAAGCGCAAGACCACCGAGCGCGCCGCCGGCAAGAAGGCCGCCAAGACGAAGACGAAGAAGAAGACGACGACCAAGAAGCCGGGCGGCAAGAAGACCGCGAAGCGCAAGACGGGCAAGCGGTCCCGCTGAGGCTCTTACCGCACCCTACATCGGAGAGGAATCTGCCGATGCTGCGACACCTTGGTGTAGCCGTTCTCGCTCTTACGGTATCCATGCAAGCGCCGCTCGCCGCTCAATCTGCGGCCGACGTCATGAACGACCAGTTCCCGTGGCGCAACATCGGCCCCGCAGCGATGATGGGCCGGGTATCGTCCGTCGACGCGCTCGATGCCGACTACCGTACCGTGTTGATCGGCAGCGCGTCGGGAGGCGTGTTCAAGTCGACGAACGCCGGTGTCACGTGGACGCCGATTTTCGAGAGCTACGGCAGCCAGTCGATCGGCGACGTGGAGTTCTTTCAGGGAAACCCGGACATCATCTGGGTGGGAACGGGAGAAGCGACCAATCGCAACAGCGTCGGTTGGGGAGACGGGATCTACAGATCCACCGATGGGGGCAAGACGTTCGCCAACATGGGGCTGGAAAACACCCATCAGATCTCGGAGATCCTCACCCACCCCACCGACCCTGACATCGTCTATGTGGCGGCGATCGGTCACCTATGGGGCTACTCGGGCGACCGCGGTCTGTTCAAGACCACAGACGGCGGTGAAACGTGGCGGAAGCTCACCAGCGGCTTGCCCGACGACGGCAGGACCGGCGCGACGGTCGTCACCATGCATCCCGACGACCCGGACGTCCTCTTCGTCGGCATGTACGAGCGCCGGCGCTACCCTTATCACATGCAGAGCGGCGGACCGAACGGCGGCATCTTCAGATCGACAGATGCTGGAGAGACGTGGCATAAGCTCACCAACGGCCTCCCCGCGGGCGAGACCGGTCAGATCGACATCGACATCTATCGCAAGGACCCGAATCTCGTTTGGGCGTACGTCGAAGCTTCGGACGAGCTGCCCGATGACCTGAGCGTGCCCGGGCCCGGCGTTTACCGCTCGCTCGACGGCGGCGAGACATGGACCTATCTCCTGCGCCACAACTCGCGGCCCTACTATCACGGCCGCATCCGGGTGAACCCCGCGAACTCGGATCTCGTCTATATCGTCTCGCGCGAGTTCTACCATTCGACCGACGGCGGAGAGACGTGGGAGAGCGGGCGGCCGTGGCGGGGCGGCGGCGGGGACGACCACGACATGTGGATCAGCCCTCTGGACGAGAACGTCTTCTACAACGCGACGGACCAGGGAGCATATCTATCGCTGGACGGTGGTCGTTCCTTGCTCTCCTTCAACAACATGGCGATCGGACAGTACTACGCCATCGGCGTTGACATGCGCGACCCTTACTGGGTGTACGGCGGCCTGCAGGACAACGGTGGATGGGGCATCCCCAGCAACAGTCGCGACTTCCAGGGGATCCTCAACGACCACGCCATGGTGACCAACGGGGGCGACGGGTTCCACATGCAGGTGGATCCCACCGACTGGCGCGTGTTGTACACGACGGCCCACGTGGGCTACTTCGGGCGGCACAACATGGAGACTTACGAACACGTCTTCATCACGCCGACTCCGGCCACGACAGCCAACTTCTACGACTACTACGACCCCGACTTCGGGGAGTCACAAACCAATTACTCGATCAATCCCGAGGAGCGATGGCTGTGGAGCGACATTCCGAGCCGGACGATCAACGGCAGCATCCTGCCGCCCCAGTTCCGCTGGAACTGGAATTCGCCGCTCGTGATGTCGCCGACCGATCCGAATACCGTCTACGTGGGTTCGAGCTATCTGTTCAAGTCGGAGGACGGGGGTGAGACCTGGCGGATCATCAGCCCCGATCTCACCAAGAACGATCCCCGGACCCGCAACTCCACCAACAGCGGAGGCCTCACCAAGGACGCGACCGGCGCGGAGAACCACAACACCATCTACACGATCGACCAGTCTCCGCTCGACGAGAACGTCATCTGGGTGGGAACCGATGACGGCAACGTGCAGCTCACGCTGGACGGCGGAGCGAGCTGGACCGAGGTGGGCCGGAACATCGAGGGCGTTCCCCGCGAACGCTGGGTGAGCCGCGTGGAGGCCTCCAACTTCGACGAGGCGACGGCCTACGTGACCTTCGACCGTCATTGGTGGGACGACACCGCCCCCTACGTGTTCAAGACCACCGACTATGGCACCACGTGGCACGACATCACGGGAGACATTCCACGAGAGAATCCGGGTAACACGATCCATACCATCGTCGAAGACCTGAGGAATCCGGATCTGCTATTCGTGGGAACGGAGTTCGGCGTTTTCGTCACACTGGACGGCGGGACCAGCTGGGCGCGCTTCATGCAGAACCTCCCTCCGGTTGCGGTGCGCGACCTAGTGATCCATCCGCGGGACCACGATCTGGTGGCGGGCACACACGGCCGCAGCATCTGGATCGCCGACGACATAACGCCCCTCGAGCAGCTGACCGGCGAAGTACAGAACGCGAGCGTGCACGTATTCAGAAACCGTGTCGCCACCAAGTGGCTCAACATCTCCAAGGGGAGGATCCAAAATCACTTCAAGTTTCGCGGCGAGAACCCTCCGCGCGGGGCGGCGATCAACTTCTACCTGCGGGAGACGCCGCAGGACTCGGTGAGCGTCACAATCCGAGACCCCGCGAGCGGGAGGACGCGCACGCTCAGAACCGAGAGCCGCGCTGGCGTGAATCGCGTCCGCTGGGATTTCCGCTTCCCGCCGACCGAAGGTGAGCTCGAAGATCACCGCGCGTTCCTGGCAGGCGTAGCCGCGGTCATTGGAGAACGCCTGGAGCAACAGCAAGACGTGAGTTACCTGGAGCAGATGCGGAAGGACCTGCTCGCAAGGCAACGCTACCCCAGCATGTTCGCCGACCGGGAATACCCCAACACGCGGGATGCGAGACAATTGCTGCTCGACCATCTCGGCCACATACGCGAACGACTGGACAGCGCCCAATCGGTCCGTGACATGTTCCAGGTGAGGGAGCAGCTGCTGGCCTACAGTCAGGTGGCGGGAGACGAGGCGTTCTTCGGGTTCTACGGACGGGAGCTGACGCCAATCGTGGCCGGCGCCGGTACCTACGAGGTGACCGTCACCGTGAACGGCCGCGACTATCCGGGGACGATCAGCGTTCGCGAAGACCCGCTCAAGGGCAACTAGGAGACATCGAGGCTGAGCTCCGCAGCGCGGACGCTGTGAGTCAGCTCTCCGACGGAGACAAAATCCGCCCCCGCCACCGCATAGGCTCGCACGTTGTCGATGGTGACGCCCCCCGTGGCCTCGACTTCCACGTCAGGTCGCGAGCGCCGCGCGAACGACGCCAGCTCGCCGAACTCGGCGGGATCCCGGTTGTCGATGAGCAGTCTATCGGCGCCCGCGCGACACGCTTCCTCGACCTGCTCTCGAGACTCCACCTCGACGTGTACCGCGAGAACATTCCGCCGGCGAGCCTCGGCTATCACCCCCGCGAGTCCACCCGAGGAGATCGCAGGGGACACCCAATGATTGTCCTTGATCATCACGATACGCCCCAGCCCCAGCCGGTGAAGCCCGGCGCCTCCGGCCAGAGCGGCGTGCACGTCGAACAGCCGGAGGCCGGGGGCCGTCTTGCGCGTATGGAGAATGCGGCACCCGGTCCCCTGCACCGCTTTCACGCAGCGACGCGTCGCCCGGGCAATGCCACACGCCCTCTGCAGCATGTTGAGCATGGGCCGCTCGGCCAGAAGCACCCGGGAGAGGTCGCCCGCCACCGTTCCCAGGGAGGCCCCGGCCCCGACCTCGTTCCCTTCGCTCACTTCCCACGCGACCTCGCAGCCGGCCAGCTCCGCCACCCGACCGGCATAGACGAGACCGGCCACCACTAGCTCGGAGCCGCAACGGACCGTGCCCGTCGCCGGCTGACCCCGTGCCTCGACGATCTCACTCGTTAGGTCACGCGAACCGTCTTCCGCCAACGCCTGCCGCGCCAGGCGCTCGACATCGGCCGCTATGTCACCGGGATCCAGGGAGTCGGAGTGAACAGTCAGCCTATCGCCACCATCCGCTCGATGGCCTTGCGCGCCCTGCGGGCGGTCTCTTCGGGCACCGTCACTTCGTGAACGTCGTCACGCAATGCGTTCCGCGTGCTCTCCAGCGTGATGGTCTTCATGAAGTGACACACCGCCGCCCGGTCGGCCGCAACGAACTCCTTCTGGGGCGCCACCTGCCGCATGCGGTGCAGGATGCCCACCTCGGTTGCCACGATGTACCGCTTGGCCCGCCCGTTCTTGGCGGCACGGATCATCCCCTCGGTGGAAGCGATGTGCAGAATGTCGCCATCCAGGTCGCCCAGGCCGGCACTGTACATGAGTTGACTGGCACATCCGCACTCCGGGTGAACAAGGACCTCCGCGTCGGGATACTGCCGCCGCATGGCGTTTACCGTGCGTGCGTTGATGTCCTTGTGGACGTGGCACTCGCCCATCCAGACCTGGATCTCGCGGTCGGGCCGCATGCGCTTGATGTGTGCGCCTAGGAAGAAATCGGGGAGAAACAAGATACCCTTGTGGGGCGGAATGGCATCGACGACCTCGATGGCGTTGCCGCTCGTGCAACAGTAGTCGAGCTCCGCTTTGACCTCCGCGGTGGTGTTCACGTACCCCACCGCCACGTAATCCGGAAACTCCCCACGCCAGCGCCGCGAGCGAGCACCCCGCCTCGAGATCGGGGAGCAGCACCTTCTTCTCGGGACACAGAATCGCGGCCGTCTCGGCCATGAAGTGCACCCCGCAAAACACGATCACGTCGGCGTCCGTGGCTGCCGCCTGGCGCGAGAGACCTAGTGAATCGCCAACGTAGTCGGCCACGTCCTGCACTTCCGGCCGCTGGTAGTTGTGCGCGAGCAGAACCGCGTTCCGTGCAGCGGCGAGAGAGCGGATCTCCCGCTGGAGCCGCCGCACCTGCTCCGGCGACAGGTCCTCATGCTGGATTACGGGCAGCGAGACCGCCAAGGCGATACCTCTCTATCTGAACGGCGCCGGCCGCGCCCAAGACCTGCGAACGGGCACTTCACTCACCCGAAGCCCCGCCTTGGACCTGCCGCGGGGCTCCCCGCGGTTCATTGTACTGCGATTCCGTCCCTTCCTCCACCCCCGCCCGACACGGCGTGGCCCGGGGACGTGCGTGGCCTCAGGGACGGCCGAACCCGGCCGGCATATCGAGGTCCAGCTCGAGCAGGCGATTCCCCGCGAACACGGCCGGTACTGCCGCGACCTCGATCCCGTTGGCCACGAGTTCCACCGAGAGCGGAGCGTCACTCGGCACGCAGACCCGATACACTCCCTGCGCGTCGGCCCTGGTCTCGACCCACCGCACCCCTGGAGGCTCGCCCGTTGGGCCCGGCTGGGCCCAGACCACCCGAACGGTCGCCCCCGGCACGACTGCATCACGTGCACTGTCCCGGCCGGTCCCCACCACCAGACCCGTCACCTCAGCCACCAGAGGGCGGGGACAGATGCGCTCCACCAGCGACGGTGGCGCCGGAATGGCGAGATCGGCGCGGGTCCTGACTCCTACCTCGAGATCCACATCCTTCGCGTCGGCCAGCCCCAGGAGCGCCGCGCGCGGATGCGTGAACGTCACCCTGTGACGCCCCTCCGGTAGGTCGGTCAGCGTATAACTGCCGTCCGCCCGGCTCACGGTCACGTGGTCTGTGCCCGCGAGGCGGACCCGCGCCCCGGAGATCACGAGGCCCGTCGTGCTGTCGAACACGACGCCCCTCAGCACCGCGCGCTCGCGCGCGAACAGCGTCCTGCCGTCGGGGGCGTACACCTTGAGCACCACACCGCCCTCTTCCTCGAAACCGGCAATCGCCTCCTCGAGGTTCCACACGGGGCCCTTCAGCGTCTCCACCTTGCGCACCAGAGGCATGCGAATCCACCATCTCCCCACGATCCAGCGCCCGTCGGGAAGCCGCTCGAACGTGAGCTCACCGCCGGCGCCGCGCTCGCGCTGCCAGGCACCGACATTCACGTAGCGCAGCTCGAGCCGCTCGAGCTCGGCTGTCTCCGCGTCGAGCCAAAACACTCCCTTCACGTCGGGCATCTCACGCCCCGCCACAGGCTCGAACCGGAGACCCACCATACGACGGCCCCCTTCCCGCTTGTCGTCGAGCCGGAAACAGTGGTGCTGCAGGAACGGCCTCGAGAAGAAAACCTCCGCATCCGGCGCCTCGTAGGCGATGCTGTCCTCCTCGACCCGGACGTAGCCCAGCTCGTCCAGCTCGTCGACCGATGCGCTACGGAACGGCGTCACCCGCCGCGTGGGCGTCGCCCTCCGTTCCTCACGCACCAACTGGAACGAGAAGGTGTACCAGCGCTCGAACCTCTCCAGCTCGTAGATGAGATGCTGCTGGATATCGGACCACGCCACCGCCTCGAGCACCTTGCGGGCCTCCTCCCACACCGTTTGCACCTCAAGCGCCTGCTCGCCCACGATGCGGCACTCGCCGCCGCCAGCAACCGTGAGCGCCGCGAGCCTCACGGGTATCGGCCGGACCATGAGCTCTAGCGTTCGCGTCTCCTCCTCGACGAGCGCGATGACTGACGAAAGCGTGCTGCGATAACCAATCCGGCGCGTGCGAACGCGATAGGAACCCGATCGGGGGGCGTGGAGCGTGAACCGCCCCAGGCCGTCGGTGAGCGCCCGCGTCACCTCCAGCGAGTCGGAATCGACCAATACGACATAGGCGCCGCCGATCCCCCCGCCCGTGGTCTCGTTGATGAGCCTGCCCCTCAGCGCCTGCGATTCGACGCCGGTCACACCGGCCGCGATCAACAGCGTCACAAGGACCAGAATCCTCAGGGCCGGCACGCTCGGTGCTCTTTCGCGGTGGTCCACCACTCTAATTGAATCTAGGACGCGGTTGCGCCGAACGCACGAGCGCCCGTGGACACTCGCGCGCCACGAGCGTCCGATCTCGAAGGGCGAAGCTTTGATGGTGCGGGACTACTCGCGGTTGCGCTTAGAAGTCTGAATCAGCAGGTACGCAAAGCCGCCCCACACACCCAGCAACACCACAGTCATCATGATCCATCCGCTGGCGTTCATGCTAGTCCACTCCCTCGGCACCCACGCGCCGAGCCCACCACCGGTTGATGACGAGCAGGGCGGCGATCAGGAGCCCCCACTGCAGCAGAGTCGTACCCACACTGTACCTGCGGATCGGATCCCACCATCGCTCCGGGTCATACACGCGTGCGGCCTGATAGAACCACCAGATCATGAGTGCCACAAACTCCAGCGGGACGATGTACTTGATCACGAACACAAACCAGCGCCCCACGGGCCGCCGTTCCTCGGGCGTGTTGATCAGCTCCTCCCGGAAGCGGCTCGCGCCGAACCGCACGATCGCGAGCGCGATCAACAGGCCCGATACCATGAGACCCAGCCCCC
>JBHIEQ010000047.1:0-11101 GCA_046760725.1 Gemmatimonadales bacterium | reverse complement strand
GGGGGCACCGTCCCGTAGAGACCCGCCCGCATCATGAGATCGGCGAAGTTGACGCCTGCGGCCTGCACGATCAGGTGTACCTCGCCGGGACCGGGATCTGCGAGCGGCACCTCGCGCTCCACGAACGCCTCGGGCGGGCCGTGCCGCTCTATGAGGATCGCTCGGGTCACCGCGCGATCCGACTCACCATGGCGAGCGGCTCGCCCTCGCTCACCGGAGGAGTGTCCACTACGTAATTCACTATTCCGGCGAAAGGCGCCCTCACCTCCTGAATGGGCTCGCCGAAGAAATCGACCAGCTCGCCCAGGAGCCCTCCGCGAGCGACCGCGTACCCCTCCTCGATCGCGGCGCGGAAGATCCCCGTTACGGGACTTCGTATCACCTCGTAATCGTCGAGCCACACGATTCCGCCGCCGCTCATCGGCTCACCGGGCAGCATCCGGAAGTGGCGCAACAGATTCCACACGCCCCGCTCGGCGAGGCCGATCCAGTGAGTGTCGGTCGATCCCAGCTGGCCGGTCTCGGTGGTGATCCCCGGTTTGCCCCTGGTGAGCGCGGTGTTCGACGTATAGACCGAAGCCGAGGGATCCTTGGGGCGGTCTCGATCGACCACGATGTGGTCCAGCCCGAACGCCACCGTCATTCCTTTGGTGAGCGAGTCCAGCTCGGTGTTCCCGCTCAGCATCCAGTAGCTGTAGGGCCTCAAGGCCTCATTGCCGTCGCCCGCGTGAAGATCGACGATGTAGTCGGCTTGGTCTATGACCATCGTGGTGATCGCGTGCGCGATGCGCTCGCTCACGGTCCCATCGGGGTTTCCGGGATACACCCGATTCAAGTTTTTCCCGTCCACGGGGCTGTAGTAGATCGTGCGGCCGAGAAAGGAGGGCATGTTGGCCACGTGCACCATGATGACGGTGCCGGCGAGTGCCTTCGGGTCGATCTCCCGGCGCACGCGGTGGAGTGCGATGATCGGCGGATACTCGTAGCCGTGCGTGCCCGCGATCAGCGCTAGCACGGGTCCCGCTCTCGATCCGTGCACCACCGTGACGGGGATTCGGGTTCCCTCGTCTATTCCGGCCGGCACCTCGATGTAGCCGGACGCCTTCTCGCCGGCGGCCGCGCTCACGGGGCCGACGCTGAACCGCTCGGGATGTTGCGCTTGCGCCGCGCTGCCCGCGGCCAGAAAGAGAAACGTGATCGACAAGAATCGCGTGGCCTTGCTCACTGGGATAGCCTCCCTGCGACGCGCGTTCAGTGTGCTATGGCTGACCGGTGTGAGTCGGTGGCAGGTAACATGTCGCGGGGGAGGGCGGTAGTCGAGTTGGTGGGGGATCTGCGAAGCCACCCAGAGTTGGAGCAGTGTGGCGCGTCCCTCCAGGCGCTCGGGGTGGGTGGACTCGTCGCCTCGCCGCCGCCCCCCACACCCCATCCCTCGAGTCCTGCCGAGACCACGCCACCCCTACGCGCCCTCCGGGACGCGCCGGCGCCACGCCGTCACACTGTGTTCCGACTCCGGCTCAACCCCTCACGACTATCAGAAACTTCGAGGCCGACCAGAAGCGATCCGGCTCAGCGATCTTGATGCTGCCGTGAATCCGGCCCTTCTCGTCGGGCGGAGTCTCCAGATAGCTCAGGTCGTGCCGCGACGCGATCATGTACTCCTCGTCCGGCTCGGGCAGCGGTATCTCCCGCACCTCGCGCTTGTCGATCGCAGTGAACTCGCTGGGCTCGAGATCGCGCGCCGGGACGAGAGTCTCACCGCGCTTGCCGAAGATGAACAGGAACCGGGCTCCGCCCTCCTTCTGGACCAGCCCCTTCTCCAGCAGCTCGTCCTTGGTGCCCACGACGTAATAGACCGTGTTGGCCTCGGTCGTGAGAGTGTCCACCTCGGCCGCGAGCTCGGCGTTCCTAGTCTCCAACTCGGCCACCTGCGTGGTGAGCGCCGCGATCCGTTCCTTCTGGGACTCGATCACGCTCTCGTAGTTGGCGATCGTGGTCTCGAGTGTCGTACGCAACGAGTCAGACAGCTGGGTGAGCTCGTCGATCCGGCGACGACTCGCGCGCAGCTGCCGAGCGCTCTGATCCACCCGCTCGGTGAGGTAACGAATCTTCTCTATCATGCTGTCCCGCGTCGCCGCGAGCGGCGACTCGGTCGAGATCGCGAGCTCCCGCCCGCGCAGCTCGACCTTGGCCAGCTCGGCGCTGATATCGCTCACGAGCCGCCCGTAGTCGGCAACCGTGAGAAGCAGGCTGTCCTTCTGCGCCGAGACGGTCTCGAGCTCGGCGAGCTTCTGCTGCACCTCCTCCGACGGGCCACACGCCACGAGCGCCGCCAAAGACAGCGGGATCAGCGTCGGTATGGGACTCAGTCTCCTTGCTGCGAACATCTTCCGAACTCCTTCCGCACTGAATCGGTCAGTTAGTCGGTTAGTCCACTAAGACGGCCCGTAGGGCCGGTATTGTCGTCACACAAATCTAGATACAGTGGGGCGGCGGCGGCGTTCCAACGCCCAGGGGCCGGTGCATCTCTCCGGGCGCGTAGGGAGGTGAGCGTAACCCGAGGGCGGATGCATCTCGTAGAGCGCGTAGAGAGGTGAGGGTAGCCTGGGGGCTGACGCGCCCCTCCGGGCGCTACGGGGACGGGTGAACTCGTCGCCTCGCCTCCCCACCTCACCGCCCGGCCCTCGAGGCCGCCGAGACCACGCCGTCCCGACGCGCCCTACGGGGCGCGCCAGCCCCCCGGGGCTCCCCCAGCCTCCCAAGGCGCCCGGAGGGATGTGCCGGTCCCCCGGCCCGGGGTCTCCGCTCAACCTCCCTGCACGTGCGGCCACAGAACGCACCCGGCCCGCTGCAACACACGCCGCCTCCAGGGTATCATGGAATCGTGCGACTGACCGCCAGCGGACTAGTCCTCGCGGCCGCGATCCTCGGCTACTTCGGGTTGCCCGCCGCAGCTCCCGCCCAAGCCGTGCGCGACGTAAGCGGGACCGTCCGGGCGGTACAGGACAGCACCCCCCTGGGAGGCGTCCAGGTGCGCGTGGGCGGGCTTGACCTCACGATTACCACGAGGGACGACGGCTCCTTCAGGATCCCCCGCGTGCCCAGGCGCCGCGTCCAAATGGTGTTCAGCCGCATCGGTGTCGAGTCGGACACCCTCTGGCTGGGTCCCCGGCAGGACTCGCTCGCGGTGTTCCTCAAGCTCGTACCTGTACGGCTCGAGGCGCTCACCGCCCAGGCGCGGGGCGAAGAGAGGAAGCGGTTCGACGAGGAGGTGCAGCCCAGCATCGTCCGCATTGACCGCTCGACGATCCGGCGCTTGCCGGCGCTGGTCGAGGCCGACGTCGTGCGCGTCGTGCAGCTCCGTCCCGGCACGGTAGCGCTCAACGACTACACGGTGGGCTTCAACGTGCGGGGCGGCGAGCCCGACCAGAACCTCACACAGCTCGACGGCGTCACGATCCTCAACCCGTCCCACCTGGGCGGCCTGTTCAGCACGTTCGACGCCGATGCGGTGGAAGACATCGACTTCATGACAGGCGGGTTCCCCGCAGAGTACGGCGGCCGGCTCTCCAGCGTGCTGGACGTGGGCGTGAGACCCGGACGCTCCGATCGCTGGGGCGCGCGTGGCAGCATCTCGCTGCTCTCCAGCAAGCTCCTCGTGGAGGGGCCCGTTCCCGGAACAGGAGCCTCTGTCCTCGTTGCGGGCAGGCGCACCTACGCGGACGTCTTGGTCAAGAGCCTGAGCGAAGAGGTGCTGCCCTACCACTTCGCCGACGCGCTCGCCAAGGCGACGACCCCCGTGGGGAGGGGTGGGAACGTGTCCGTCACCGGCTACTGGGGCCGCGACGTGGTGGACTGGACGTGGATCGAGGAGAAGCCGGGACAGGAAGCCGTCGTGCTCACGGCCGACTGGGGAAACCGGCTGCTGGGAGTCAGTGCGGAGCATCCGTTTGGCGAGAGCGATCTCTCGCTGGACCTCGGCTACACCGAGTTCTCGACCGGCTTTGGCCTCGAGCCCGGGATATTCGCCGCCCAGAACACCGTACGGCTACTCACCGCGAGCGGGACCGTCGAGCTCACCCCGGGCGCACACGTCCTCAGACTGGGCGCGGGAGTAGAGGACTACGACATGACCTACGACGTGGGGAGCGAGAGCTTCGGGACGGAGTTCTTCTCCGCCACGTTCGGGCCCAGGGTGTGGTCGGTGTTCGCGGACGATCAGTGGCGGCCCAGGGAATGGCTGCTCGTCCGGCCGGGCGCGCGCGTGGAGGCAGTCGAGGGACCGGACGTCGTGACAGTCGCTCCGCGCGTGGGCGTCAAAGGATTCCTGACGAGGGACCTGGCGCTCACGGGATCCGTAGGGCGCTACTACCAGGCGATCCAGTCGCTCAGAGATCAGAACGTCCCCTGGAACATATTCGACTTCTGGGTTGGGGCCGACACCACGATCCCCGTTGCCCGCTCCGATCATCTGGTGCTCGGCATCGAGGGATGGATCGGCAGCGCCTTCTCGATGTCGCTGGAGGGATACCGCAAGACGTTTCACGATCTCATCGACGTGAACGTCCGAGAGGATCCCAAGGTCCCGGGCGACGAGACCCGCCCCGTGGACGGGGACGCATGGGGTTGGGATCTCCTGGTGCGCAAGCATCAGGGGTCGGTCACGGGGTGGATTGCCTACAGCCTCTCCAAGACCGTGAGGCGGGCGGACGGTGTCGAGTTCCCCGCGGTGCACGACCGGCGCCATACCCTGAACGTCGTGGTGCAGGCGCCGGGACCCGCCGGTGCCGAGATGAGCGTGCGCTGGGGATACGGCTCGCCGCTGCCCTACACTCCGTTCGTGGGGGAGTGGAGGCACCGGTTCTATCGCGCGAGCAGTCACACGCTGGGTGACTACGAGCAGGAACCCATCGCGAGCCCGCTGCTCAACAGTGCGCGCTACCCCTACTACGGCCGGTTCGACGTGAGCCTGAGATGGGACGTGCACGCTTTGGGGGGCGTGCTGAGGCCGTACGTGCAGATGGTGAACGTGCTGAACCGCAAGAACGTGTTTCTCTACACGTTCGACTACACGCGCACGCCGGCCACGCGAAGCGCGGTGTCGCAGCTGCCGCTCCTTCCCAGCGTCGGATTGGAGTTCGAGTTCTGATGCGGAGGGCGATGATCGGTTCGGTTGCGGCGCTGCTCTTCACCACGGCTTGCGAGTTCGGACAGGTCGCGATCCCCGAGGGCGAGCCGATCATCGTGGTGATCGGTGTCATGCGGCCCGAGCTCAGGCAGCAGTGGATCGTGGTGGAGCGAACGCTTACCGGCGCTGAAGCGGCCGAGGATTCCCTGGAGGGGCGGGTCCCGGGCTCCCGGCTTCAGCTGGCCGTCGAGGGTGCGACGGTGACCGTCGCGAACCGCTCGTATCCGGCCGACCCCTGCGGCACGGTGACATTCGTTGAGAGCGCGGCCCCCGACGATTCGCTGCGAGCGCCCGGAGTCTATTGGAGCCCGCTCGATTGCCCCACCATGCGCACGGGCGACATGCTCGAGCTGCGCGTGCTCACGCCGGCGGGCGATCTGGTGGTCGGGACGACCGAGATACCGGGATCGGACGAGATGATTCTCGAGACGGCTGGCAACTCGGTAACGATTCCCGGGGGCCAGCTGGTCATGAACCGCGACACCGACACCCTCGAGGCGCGCGCCATCGGGGTCAGCGGGCGCGGATTACAGATTGAGGTGGACTACCCCGACTCGGCCGGTGTGAACGCTCCGGGATTCTGGTTCGTCGTGGACTCTTCGGCGATCACGCTACCCGGCGACCTGCCGGACTTCATCGCGGGAGTGGTGGGCGACCAGGACACTGCGACTTCGTTCCTGGAGGACCTGCCGCCGGTGTTCGTGGCGGGCCGGAGCTACACGATCACGCTCGGCGTTAGCGATCTCAACTACTTCGACTACGTACGCTCGGGCAACATCCCGCTCTCGGGTCGCGGGTTCATTAACCACCTGGAGGGTGGGATGGGAGTCTTCGGGAGCCTCGCCACGCGCGCCAACGGGTTGAGGGTGGTGGGTGACGTGGACGATGTGCGTGAGGGGACATACTGGCTGAGCGGCACGCTGATGGGGACTCCGGTGGCCGTCTCTCTCGAGCTGTACGTGCGGTTCGCGGAGCAGGATTCCACCGACGCCGCGGCATTCGTCACCGGGAACTGGGTCCACGGCCCGATCGACCGGAGCGCGGACGGTCTCTTCAGGGGCGACACATTGGCCATCACCATCTATCAGCGCGATTCGGTTTCCGACTCGGTCTCCGCGTTTCTCGTGGCGGGAACCACTGCGCCGGGTGCGACAACCACTCTCACCGTATTCGACCGCCGGCTCAACGTGGTGGGCAGTGTGGAGATCGAGCGTCCCGGGGGGTTGTAAGCCCGGCACCCCTTGCAGGCTCCCGTCCGCCGCGAAATGATTGGGTGAAGCAGGGCGAGCCGATTCGTCCGTGGCGAACCCATTGACGCAATAGTCTTCCCGAGAGTACTCCCATGCATCGCACAATACGGAAACTGGTTACCGCCGCCACTCTCACCGGGGCGGCTCTGTTGCCGTTCACGCCCTCTCTCAGGGCGCAGCAAGTCGATTCCGAGCGTTTTGCGCAGCTCAAGTACCGCCACATCGGGCCCGTCGGAAACCGCGTCGTCGCGGTAGCGGGCGTGCCGGGCGACCGCACGACGTACTTTGCCGGCGCCGCGTCGGGAGGGATCTGGAAGACCAGCGACGCCGGACTCACCTGGGAGCCCGTGTTCGACGACCAGGACGTGCATGCAATCGGAGCCCTGGCCGTGTCGCCGTCCGACCCGAACATAGTGTGGGCTGGCACCGGCGAGCCGTTCATTAGATCGAACGTATCGATCGGAAACGGCGTCTATAGGTCCACCGACGGCGGCGAGACGTGGCATCACATGGGGTTGAGCGGCACCGGCAGGATCGCGCGCGTGATCATTCACCCTACCAATCCGGACATCGTCTATGTGGCGGCGCTGGGACACGGCTACAGCCCGCAGCCCGAGCGCGGCATCTACCGGACCACCGACGGGGGCACTACGTGGGAGCAGGTCCTGTTCGTGGATGAGAACACCGGAGCGTCCGACCTCGTGATGGACCCCAACAATCCCAGGATTCTGTTCGCGGGCACCTGGCAGCTATGGATCAAGACCTGGGGACGGGAGAGCGGAGGTCCGGGAAGCGGTCTCCACGTATCGCGTGACGGAGGATCCACGTGGACGCGGCTCGAGGGCCACGGTCTCCCCGAGCTTCCAGTGGGCAAGGTCGCGCTCTGCATGACGCCCGAGGATTCCCGGCGCATCTATGCGCTGATCGAGACGGGTGACGGTGTGCCCTGGCACGCAGAGGAGACCGAGAGCGGCGAGCTGTGGCGCTCCGACGACGGTGGGGAGAACTGGAAGCTCGTGACGCACAACCGCAATCTCGCGGGCCGGACGCACTACTACTCGCGATGTGCAGTGGCGCCCGACGACCCCGACGAGGCGTACTTCCTCGCGGCGTCGTTCAACCGCACGCTGGACGGCGGGACCACTGCCCAGACTGCGAGCTTCTTCGGTGGGGAATCGGGACTCGTGGCACCGGGCTGGGACCACCACGACATGTGGATCGATCCCACGAACGGAGATCGAATGATTGTGGGGCACGACGGAGGCGTCTCGATCTCCGACAATCGTGGCGAGAGCTGGTTCCGCATTCAGCTTCCGGTGGCGCAGCTGTATCACGTGACCGTCGATACCAAGATCCCCTACAACGTTTACACGAACCGACAGGACGGCCCGTCGTTCCGGGGACCCAGCCGCAGCCGCACCGGCGGCTTCTTTGGGGGCGGGATCACCCGCGGCATGTGGCACTCGGTAGGTGGTGGCGAAAGCGGGTTCGCGACGCCCGATCCCGAGGATCCCGACGTCATCTGGTCCAGCGCCTCGGGTTCGGGTGCTCGCGGCGGGATAGTGGTGCGCTACGACGAGCGCCGCCGGCAGTTCAGGAACGTCGAGATATGGCCCGAATCGACGGGCGGCTGGCCCGCGGAGGGATTGAAGTACCGGTTTCAATGGACGTTCCCGCTTCTCATCTCGCCGCACGACCACACGACGGTGTACGCCACGAGCCAGCACGTGCACCGCACCACGAACGGCGGCCAGAGCTGGGAGGTGATCAGTCCCGATCTCACGACGAACGACAAGTCGAAGCAGGGGATCTCGGGTGGGCTCACCCCCGACAACATCGGCGTCGAGTACTGCTGCGTGATCTATGCGTTCGACGAGTCACCGGTGGAGCAGGGGGTACTTTGGGCGGGCACGAACGACGGGTTGGTGCACGTGAGTCGGGACGGCGGCGCCACCTGGACCAACGTCACCGACAACATCCCCGATCACCCGCCCCTGGGAACCGTGCGCAACATCGATGCCTCTAAGTGGGAGGCGGGCAAGGCATACATCACGGTGGATTTCCATCAGGTCGGGAACTTCGATCCATACGTCTATAAGACGGAGGACTTCGGTGAGCACTGGCGGAAGATCACGAACGGGATTCAGGATAGTCCTCTCTCTTACGCGCGGAACGTGCGGGAGGATCCGGTGCGGCCGGGCCTGCTGTACCTCGGCACGGAGAACGCGCTCTACGTCTCGTTCGACGACGGCGAGAGCTGGCAGTCGCTCATGACGAACCTGCCGCCCGCGCCGATGTACTGGATCGTGGTGCAGGAGCACTTCAACGATCTGGTTGTGGGCACGTACGGGCGCGGCGTCTGGATCCTGGATGACGTGACACCGCTCCAGCAGCTCACGGCGGAGGTCGCGGAATCGGAGGCTCACCTGTTCGAGCCGCGCGCGGCGTATCGGTTCCAGCCGATCACGCCCCCGACGGCCATGTTCGACGATCCTTCGGCGGGTGACGACCCGCCCTACGGCGCCTCGCTCAATTACTGGCTGGCGGACGAGCCCGAGGGTGAGGTGAAGATCAGGATCACGGATCAGGCGGGGGACACGATCCGCACGCTCACGGGCACGAAGGAAGCGGGTATGAACCGTGTCTGGTGGGACTTGCGGGGCGAGCCCTCGACGGAGATCAAGCTCAGGACCAAGCCGCTCTACGCCGACTGGGTGGACCTGGGCGAGAACCGCTGGCGCTCTGCGCCGAGGGGCCGCATCTCGGTGCTGGTGCTGCCGGGCCGCTACACGGTGACACTGGAAGTGGGCGACAAGCAGTACCCGCGCGAGCTCCGGGTGCTCAAGGACCCCAACACCGAGGGCACGGAAGAAGACATCCGGGCGCAGACCGCGATGCTGCTCGATCTCCGCCGTGACATGAACGCAGCGGCGGAGATGATCAACCGGGTCGAGTGGGTGAGGCGCCAGCTCTACGACCTCAAGGCAGTGTTGGAGGAAGAGAGCGGTGTCGAGGAGGTCACCGATGCCGCGGACGAGCTCGACCGGAAGCTCATCGCGATCGAGGAGAACCTGATCCAGATGAAGCTCACCGGCACCGGCCAGGACGCGGTCCGCTGGCCCGCCATGCTGGGGGGGAGGCTGGAGCATCTGGCGAACGGCGTCTCGGCGGGAGATTTCCCGCCCACCGATCAGGCGCGCGAAGTGCAGGCGGTACTGGAAGAGCGACTCGCCCGCTACCGGACGGAGCTGGATGCGGTGCTGGAGACCGACCTCGCGGCGTTCAACCGCATGCGGCGGGAGCGGGATCTGGCGCCCGTGATCACGGGCGGCTGAGGGCCGACCGGCAGAAGGAAAACCCCCTCTCCTCCGGGGAGAGGGGGCCGGTCGCTTAGCGACAGATGCCGAGCCGCGGCTTCAGCCGCGGGCGGGCGCTCGCTCCGGCGACATCTGCCGAGCCGCGCGCGATGCCGCGCCGCCCAGCCGCCCGCCCGCTCCCCTCAGCTCGTGCCCGACTCGCAGGTCACCTCTTTCGCCAAGAGGTCCAGCGTGCAGGTCCGGTCGCTGATCGTGATGGGCACGAACTGGGTGCCGTTGAACGTGATCGTTACGGTGCGCTGGCGAGTGCGGGTGTCGTCGAGCCCGGTCACCACCTGAACCGTGACGTCGCGGGTGATGGTGCCCGAAACCGGCCAGCCACTCCCGCGCGGCACAGGGATCACGACGTTGGTGATGGTAGTGTTCATGCTCATGTCGTACGTGCGGAGGCCGTTGTCGTCGGTGGTCCGCACGCGGTTCACGTCCGAACTGCCGGTGGCGTTCCAGGTCCGCTCGGTCTCTTCGCCCAGGAGGCCGGAGACCGTGAAGTCGCGCGAGCGAGAGATGGTCATCTCCATCGTGCCGTACTGCCCCGTGCGGCTGCGGCTACCCTCGAGCGAGGTCACGATCCGCACCGAGGCAGTGAGCTGCGGATCGTAGGCGTCCATCTCGGCGCCCGTCGAGTCGTAGAAGGTGACTTGCCGGGTGAACGTGATGTTCCCGTCGAACGGCGGCCCGCGATGGGGCCCTCGGGTCCAGTCCTTCGGATGGAACACGGGACCCGCCGCGCCTGCCGCGCCTGCCGCGCCCGCCGCGCCCGCCGAACACGGGGTCCGCGAACGCGGTCATGAAGATGATGTCGTCGCCGGTGACGTCGGCCGCATAGGCTAGGACGTCCTCGTTCAGAGTGAGGTCGTCGGTGCTCGGCGCGCTCGTCTCGTCGCAAGCGGCCAAGAAGGCCGCAGCTATGAAGGCGAGCCCGATACGTTGTGGGGTGTGCTGCATCTGTCCTCCCTCAGTTTGTCCTGGCCGCGGCCCCACCGAGCAACCTCCCGGCGCCGTGCGGTCCCGCGGGTAGTCCCTGACCAGTGATAAGCCGCGCGGAGCGGCGTTCGAGGGGTGAGACGCACGACGCCCCGCGGCGTTAAGCGCCGACCCCCGAACCCCTAACCGCCAACCGCAGACCGCCAACTGCCAACCGCCAACCAGCCCGCGCTGGCCGAACGAACTTGCCACGGCGTGCCCGGCGCCCGCAGTGCGGCTAATCACTTCCGAACCGTGCTCCACTTGGCACCGGCCTTTTGTGAGTAGCCACTCACTAGTCCTGATGGCGGCTTGCGCCCCTC
>JBHIEQ010000046.1:0-11337 GCA_046760725.1 Gemmatimonadales bacterium | reverse complement strand
ATGGCGGGTGGCTCGCTCGTGACGAAGCTCGTGAAAGGATTCGAAGAGTTGGCTCGTCTTGGATGGGTGGACGGGATGCTTCCGCGCGTGTTCGGGGGCCAGGCCGCCGGGTGCGCGCCCATAGCAACCGCGGTTGAGGCGGGCAGCGACCGGGTGACGCCGGTCACGCCACGCACGGTAGCCCGCTCCATCGCGATTGGAAACCCCGTGGACGGTGACTGGGCCGCGAAGGCAATCCGTCAGTCGGGTGGATGGGCAGCCGTCGTTCCGGAGAGCGAGGTGGTAGAAGGCATCCAGTTCCTGGCGAAGCACTCGGGGATCTTCGCCGAGACTGCAGGAGGGGTGACGGTAAGCGCGGCTCGCCGGCTCGCGTCCGAAGGCCGGCTCACGTCGGACGACGAGGTCGTGCTCGTAATCACCGGCAACGGGTTCAAGACCGTCGAGGCACTGGACGGCGCGTTGGCCGCAGCTCCGGTGATCGAGCCCCATGTAGCCCAGCTCGAGGCACACGTGCGGTGAAGATCGTCCGCGTTCCGGCGTCCACCTCGAACCTCGGTGCCGGCTTCGATTGTCTCGGCCTGGCACTGGATCTCTGGCTCGAGGTACGCTTGGCCGAGGGCGCGGGTCCACCGACCTACTCGGGCACGTTGAGCGGGATCGATCCCGTGGAGGACATAGTGAACCGGCTGGTCGGTGACCTGAGTAAGTGTGACCTCCACCTCGAGCTCAACTCCGATATCCCCGTCGCCAGAGGACTGGGAGCATCGGCGTGCGCGACGGTCGCCGGTATAGCGGTGCGCTCACTGGCGCGGGGTCAGGTGCCCGAACGCGACCGCGTCTTTCACGAAGCGGCCGACATCGAGGGCCACCCCGACAATGCCGGCCCTGCCGTCTACGGCGGCTTGGTGCTCTCGGCCGGGCGGCCGGAAAAGCTGACCATCGCGTCGAATCTCGCAGTGGCCCTCGCGGTTCCCGAGCGAGGCGTGGATACCCGGGCAGCACGCGCGATCCTGCCGTCCGATCTCCCCCGAGACGCGGCCATAGCACAGGCGTCGAGCGCCGCCGCCCTACTTCTTGGACTCACGACGGGCAACGGCGATCTCATCGCATTCGGAATGGACGATCACATAGCAACCCCGGTACGCAAGTCTTTCATCAAGGGTTACGACCTCGCCGTCCGCGCAGGGCGTGACGCGGGGGCATATGGAGTCACTATTTCCGGCTCCGGCTCGACGCTCGTCGCCGTCGCTCCCAAGTCAGCCGTTGAGACGGTCGCCCGCGCCATGGTGGACGCGCTCGCGGAGGCGGGAAACCGCGCCGCACGCTTGACGCCGGAAGTGAGCGCGGCCGGAATGATGGTGCAGGATGTAACTCCGTCGTGACGGATGAAACCATTTCGCTCGCTCACGCGTCATATCGGTGAGCGGGCCTGCATCCCCACATCACCAATCCCGCAAGCCACGAAACCTCGAGTTGCGCATGCGATGGACATCGACGCGTATCGCCCTCACCTGCATCAGTACGCTCTTGGCTGTCAGCCACCCGAGCGTTGCTCAGGTTGACCGGTCAAAGGGACCACCTGCCGGCGCAGATCGATTCACGGTCACTCCGGCCTCCGGCGAAATTGATGTAGATGGCAGGATGGACGAGCCCGCGTGGGATGACGCCGTTCGCATGTCACTCGACTGGGAGTGGTTTCCCGGTGACAACATCGCCCCGCCGGCCGAGACCCAATGTCGCATCACCTATGACGTGTCGAATCTCTACATCGGGTGTCGGGCCTGGGATCCAGATCCCTCAGCGATTCGGGCTCATTATGCCGACCGTGACGACCTGGAACGGACGCCCCAGGACGACCATTTCGTGTTCCTGCTGGACCCGTTCAACGACCAGCGGAGAGCCTTTCAATTCAGGATCAATGCGGTCGGCGTGCAGATGGACGCCATGCTCTCCACCGCCGAGGGATTCGAGGACTTCTCGTGGGATGCCATCTGGGCCTCTGCGGGCCGCATCACGGACGACGGCTACACGGTCGAAGCAGCCATACCGTTCCGGTCACTGAGGTTCCCCAAGACTCGAGCAGCCCAGACCTGGGGATTCATCGCGGAGCGGTCATATCCGCGCAGCGACCGGCACCGGATGCGCTCGATGCCGACAGACCGCAACAACTCTTGCCTTCTCTGCCAGGCCAACAAGCTGGACGGCTTGGAGGGCATCTCGCCTGGGCGCAACCTGGAGCTCTATCCCACCGTCACGTCCGGCAGAACGGATTCCCGCCCGGACTTCCCGAGCGGCGCATTGGAGAACGGTGACATCGATCTCGAACCGGGCCTGGATGTGAGATGGGGAATCACGCCCAACGTGAGCCTGAACGCGACCGTGAACCCCGACTTCTCGCAGGTCGAGGCCGATGTAGCGCAGCTCGATGTGAACACACGGTTTGCCCTGTTCTTTCCCGAGAAGCGACCGTTTTTCCTCGAGGGAGCCGACTTCTTCGTCACTCCGCTCAACGCAGTGTTCACGCGCACCGTGGCCGATCCCGCCGGAGGCCTCAAGCTCACGGGAAAAGAGGGTGCCAACGGCGTCGGATTGTTCGCTGCCTATGATCGGGTGACCAATCTCGTCTTTCCAGCGAGCCAATCATCCAGCGATACCTCGCTGGCCGACAGCGCGTTGAGCGTCGTCGCCCGATATCGTCGGGACGTCGGACGGGCATCCTATGTCGGTGTATTGTACACGGGAAGGGAGGCCGCCGGGTATCACAATCGCGTCACCGGCGCCGACGCCTTCGTACAGCTTTCCCCCACGCACTCCTTGCGGCTGCAGGTACTTGCGTCAGAGACAGACTATCCCGACAGCGTTGCTGCCATCTTCGGCCAGCCACGAAACCCCTTCTCCGGGTCCGGTGTGGGTCTCGAGCTTATCCATGCCAGCCGCAACTGGGCGGCAAACATCGAGTACGAGGATCTCGGTCCCCAGTTCCGCGTCGATCAGGGATTCGAACCGCGAGTGAACCAGCGAAGTCTCGAAGCGGGTGTTACACGACTCATCTGGGGGCGGCGTGGCGGCTGGTTCACCCAGCTCGGCTTCCGGGTGGAGGCCTCCGGCGCCGTGGATTATGACGGTACGCTCACGGAGCGTTCGTTCTCAGCCGAGGCATCGTATCTCGGCGCGGGTCAGACGAGCGCGTATGCCGGCGTATCGCGAGACCGCCGACGCTTCCTGGACAAAGATCACGACCTCACCCGCCTGCACGCCGGTATCCGGACGAGGCCGGCGGGCTGGCTGTCGTTCGGAGGCTTCGGGCTCGTTGGAGATGCCGTGGATTTCTCCAACAACCGCAGAGCGTTCGCGATCGTCGCGGGACCCAGCGCCCAGCTGTCAATTGGACGGCCGATCACTTTGACCGTGCAGCACAACATCCAGCGACTCGAGTTCGGCGACACTCACATCTTCACGGCGCATCTGTTTCAGACACGCCTGTTCTACCACTTCAACGTGCGCACTTTCGTGCGGGCCATCCTACAGTACCAGAACGTGGCCCGGAATCCAGTGGCGTACTCGCTTCCCATCGATTCCCGTGCGAGGAGCTTGTTCGCGCAGCTCCTTTTCTCCTACAAGCTGAACCCGCAGACCGTCGTCTTTCTCGGCTATTCGGACAACAGGTCGGGGAGTTCAACGGTATCGCTCACACAGAGTGATCGCACGTTCTTTGTGAAACTGGGTTACGCTCTGCGACCGTGACCGAGAGGCCACCGGTTGTCGGCGATCGGCGGAGTTCAGCCGCCGCTCCCGCTCAGCCAGGCCAGGCGATCCCTGATCTGTCGGGCGTGGTGACGGCAGTGTAGATAATGGAATCTCACCCATTCGGGAAGATTCAGGTCTCCGAGCAGAGGGTGCACTACGAAGCGGTTCAGCTGCACCTCCGGGCTCCAATCCTCCGACAATCTACGCAAGCGCTCGACTCCCATACGGAACCGCGCTGTCACCAGCTCGGGGTCGGGGCGCTCGCCGGGTTCGGTACCTCGGACCGCTGGCAGGCCGCTGGGGAGGCGGCCGATTCCCAGCACGAGATGACGGAACATCGTTTGGTGTGGCTTGGAGCGGCGTCTCATAGTGGTCTTGTCGACTCTGCGCTCAAGCGTGGCGCCGACGACGTCAACCCCAATGGCGCAATGCTCCACGATTTGCGCAATGCCCCATTTGTGCGCCGGTGCTCGGTACCAGTCCTCTCCGTCCAGCCTGTGCAGCGGATCCAGGATCATCGACTCGAGTCGCGACAGCTGATGGGTGACCTTCATCGCGCCACGTATGCCTGGAGAGGGTCCCGTGTCATCTGCGCTCTGGTTCTCACATTTCACCCCCTCCCACCAGCGCCATACACTCGATCTCCACCCGCGCACCGAGTGCCAGGCCGCTACCGGCTACCGTCGATCGCGCGGGCGGACTCTCCGGGAAGAACGTACGGTACACCTCGTTCATGGCGCCGTAGTCTCCGATGTCGGCCAGGAATACGGTGCACTTGACCACTCGCTCCAGCGAGCTGCCCGCGTACTCCAGCACTCGACTGATGTTCTCCAGCGTCTGCCGGGTCTCCGGCCCTATTCCTCCGCGTACCAGCCCTTCTCCCGGCGCGGTCCCGATCTGACCCGACAGGTACAGCATGTTGTCGACTCTAACAGCCGTGGAGAACGGCAGTCCCTCGAGAGAGCCCGGCATTCGAATGACTTCCTTCTCCTGCGCACTCGCCACCACCAAGCCGGCGCTCAGGAACAGGCCGACAACAATCGCTCCAACTCGCATCATATGTTCCTCCTTGGCGTCGTTGTCAGGGGCAGTCACAGCGCTCCGCCGAGCCAGTCACCGCGATCTTCCATCCGCCGCCCGTCTTCACGAACAGCCGTTCGGAGAATCCCCTGGTCGTATCGCCGGACATCACCGCGAGGTACTCAAAGCCGCCCCAGACGACGCCGGGTGAGATCCACACTAGATGGGGTTCCCCTACGATCAGTGTATCCGGCCACTCGTCGCTCGCGCGCCGTGCCTCAGAGAACATGAAATACCCCCGGCGCAGCGAATCTCCTCCGACGACGATCAGATCACTCGAGTTAAGGTAGTGCGCCAGGTAGGCCTCCGTGTCGCGACCCCGGATCGCCGCGATGTTGCTCTCCAGAGCCACAAGCGCGCCTGTGAGGTCTGAGGTGCGAACCTTCTTCACGTCCGCTCCGATGCAACCCGATTCGAGCAACGGCACAACGAACATCAATAGCCGGTGAATCCGCATGATGTGCCTCGAGGATTGGTCGTGCGGTCCCGAGCGTGAGGCCCCTGTCAGTCGTTCCCGTCGAGCGCCTCGATGGTCGCCGTACTCGGGCCCCTTTCCTTCTGTAGTCGTGTCGCAACCGCCTCGGCCGCTCGCATGACGCGCAGCACGTTGAGGCCGATCACTTTCTTGGCATCCTCGTCGCTCCAGCCACGACTCAATAACTCGGCGATCAGAGCGGGAAACGTAGAGACGTCTTCAAGATCGATCGGCGGCGTGTCGATACCGTCGAGATCCGAACCGATTCCCACGTGGTCCACGCCTGCTACGTCCCGCAGATACTCGATGTGATCGGCGACCACGTTGAGGTCCGGGCGGGGGGCGGGGTTGCGCTCGTCCCAGGCTCGAATCGAGTCCCGCAGTGCCACTCCACCCACCCCCGCCTCCCGCAGCCGCGTGAACGCAGCGCGACGGCGCTGGCCCTGCTCATAAGCGGGCAAGTAGATGAACGACGCCACATAGTTCACCATGATCACTCCGCCGTTCTCCGCTACGGCGCGGGCGATGTCATCCGGCACGTTGCGCGAGTGCGGTGTGAAGTGACGCGACGACGAATGCGAGAAGATCACGGGGGCCTCGGCCACCCGTAACACGTCCCACATCGTGGAATCCGAGGCATGGGATAGGTCCACCAGCATCCCGAGTCTGTTCATCTCGCGCACCACCTCTTCGCCGAATCGCGTGAGACCCCCGTGCTCCAGCGAGTCCGTGGCGGCATCCGCCCATTGGGTGTTCTGGGAGTGCGTGAGTGTCATGTAGCGGACACCATCACGATAGAAGGCACGCAACATGCCAAGTGAATTCTCGATCATGTGGCCCCCTTCCAAACCGAGCATACTGGCAATTCGGCCTTCGCGATGGATTCGTTCGATGTCGTCGGCCGTTCCAGCCATCTCGAACACGTCCGGATAGCGCTCGACCATCCGGTGAACGATGTCGCCCTGTTCCATGCCCGCGCGCGCGGCACCTCGGTCGGCGAACGAGGACGGCGTGTAGGTGGACCAGAACTGCGCGCCGACGAGACCCTTCCTGAGCCGCGGGATATCCGTCATGAGTTCAGGGTGAGGCTGGGAGATGTCGAGCGAGTCGAAGCTCGATGCGTAACCGCTCCTCAGCGCCCACGGGAGATCATTGTGCCCATCGATCAATGGCACCTCGCGCATCAGCCGTCTCGCGCGCTCCATCTGAGCACCACGATCCTGAGCGCTCGCGATGCCGGACTCGAGGACGCACGCAGTTAACAAGACGATTCCACACGCAAACCGATATCGCATCATTGCTCCTGAACGGGGTCGCCGGGTCGTGACTTGAAGCCGCCGCACGAACGAGCGGGCTGCGGCGGGTACTTCCGAAACCGTGAATCGCTCGCAGAGATCGAGCAGCACCAGAAAACCGATCCCCTACCAGAGCGAACGATCCGCCGGTGAAGACACTGTGCGCAGAGACTGACAGGCTGACCGGAATCGGTCATGTGGCCAAAAGCTGCCGTCGCATCGCCCCAGTCGCAAGGTTAGATTTGAATCTAATGTCGGACATATCGTGCGTTCGCTGCGGCAACACACGCGCACAAATTCACGCACCCCCTCTACCCGGCGAGCTCGGCAACCGAATCTTCGATTCCATCTGCCAAGCGTGCTGGAACGAGTGGCTGCGGGAACAGACCGCCATAATGAACCACTACGCGCTGGACCCGCGGCAGCCGCAGACCCGGCAGTTCCTCGCCCAACAAACGGAGACGTTTCTCTTTGGCACCCCCCAGAAGTAAGCGGTCCGCGAAAGCACACATCCGTCTGACGGTCAACGACGAGCCGACCGAGGTCGCGTTCCCGCCCCACAAGACGCTGCTGGAGATCTTGCGGGAGGAGCTGGGACTGACCGGTACGAAGCACGGCTGCGAACTCGGCGAGTGCGGGACCTGCACGGTACTGCTCGACGGGCGACCGGTTCTGTCCTGCTTGGTCCTGGGACTGTCGTGCGATGGAAGACGCGTGGAGACCGTGGAGGGACTGGCGGACGGACCCGAGCTCCATCCCTTGCAGGAGACCTTTGCCGATCTTGGGGCCGCGCAGTGCGGCTACTGTACGCCCGGCATGCTTCTCGTCGCCAAGGCGCTCCTTGAGGAGACCCTGAGCCCCGGCCGAGTGGAGATCATGCAGGCGCTGGCCGGCAACCTCTGCCGTTGCACCGGCTATCTGAAGATCTACGAAGCGGTCGAGCTGGCGGCGGCCCGAATGCGGGGTGAGCATGCGGAGCCGGCTCCTGAGACCCTATATGGGCGCTGATCATAAACCTGATCGGGTCTTGCGCGTGGTGGGCAAACCCCTCCGCAGAGTAGACGCCGTGGGAAAGGTGACGGGTCGAACGGTGTTCGCCGACGATCTGGCACTGCCACGCATGCTGTACTGCAAGCTGCACCGAAGCACCGAGTCCCACGCGAGAATCACGGCCATCGACGCCTCCGAGGCGCTCGAGGTCGCGGGAGTGGTGGCCGTCGTGACGGGGGCGGACCTTCCGATTCCGTTCGGCATCCTCCCGGTGAGCCAGGACGAGCACGCGCTGTGCCCGGACAAGGTGCGGTTCGTGGGGGACCCGGTCGCGGCAGTAGCGGCCACCACCGAGGAAGCCGCCGCACGGGCGGCGGAGCTGATTACAGTCAATTACGAGCCCCTGCCTCAAATAGTGTCACTCGAGCAGGCCCTCGCGACGGACGAGCCGCGCATCCACGACTATGGTCCTCGAGGGAACATCCACAAGCTCATCAACCTCGAGTTCGGAGACGTTGAGGAAGGCTTCGCCGAAGCGGACCTCATACAGGAGGACCTGCTCTTCTATGGCGGAAGCACGCACCTCGCCATGGAGCAGCACGCGGCCGTCGCCGACTGGTCCGGCGGAAGGCTCACCGTCTGGAGCTCGACCCAAACTCCCCACTACGTCCATCGCGCTCTCGCCAAAGTGCTGGAGCTGCCACCGTCCCGCATCCGGGTGATCGCCTGCGCCAACGGCGGCGGATTCGGCGGGAAGAGCGATCCGTTCAGTCATGAGATCGTGGTGGCTAAGCTGGCGATGATGACGGGACGGCCGGTCAAGTGCACGCTCACGCGAGAGGAGGTCTTCTACTGCCACCGGGGTCGGCATCCCGAATTGATGACCGTCAAGACCGGCGTGACCAAGGACGGGGCCATCAAGGCGATGCACTTTCGGTCGCTGCTCGACGGCGGCGCCTACGGTTCCTACGGAGTGGCAAGCGCGTACTACGCGGGTGCGCTGCAGACTGTCACCTACCAGGTGGACCGCTACAAGTTCCAGGGCGCACGAGTGTTCACGAACAAGCCGCCCTGCGGTCCGAAAAGAGGTCACGGGACCCCACAGCCGCGTTACGCGCTCGAAGTGCACCTCGACAAGATCGCGGAGCGACTCGGCATCGACCCCGCCGAGTTCCGCGTGCGGCACCTGCTGGCCCCGGAATCACTGACTGCGAACTACCTGCGTATTGGCTCTATGGGGTTGGGCGCGTGCATCCGCAAAGTGACGGACGCGGCGGGCTGGAACGAGCGTTTCCGCAAGCTGCCTTACGGTCATGGACTGGGACTGGCCTGCTCGAGCTACATAAGCGGGGCCGGGCTCCCCATTTATTGGAACAACATGCCGCATTCAGGCGTGCAGCTGAAACTAGATAGGAGTGGCTGCGTGACAGTGTTCTGCGGCTCCACCGAGATCGGTCAGGGATCCGATTCCATCTTGACGCACGTGGTGTCCGAGATACTGGGAGTGGAGCCGGCTGACGTTGCAGTGGTGACCGCCGACACTGACCTCACGCCGGTAGATCTCGGCAGCTACTCCAGCCGCGTCACACTCATGACCGGCAACGCTGCCATTCAAGCCGCAGAGAGAGCACGTGAGGTACTCGCCGCCCACGTCGCGGCCAAGCTGGAAGTCCCGGCGGCACGACTCGCGTTCGCCGAGAATCGGGTGTTCGACACACAGAACCCGGATCACGGCATCGAGTTTCGAGAGGCGGTTCAACTGGCCGAAGCCGCACAAGGCACTGTGGGAACAGTGGGATCGTACGTACCCCCCAAGAGCGCGGGCCGCTACCGAGGGGCCGGAGTCGGCCCGTCACCCGCATACTCCTATACGGCCGCAGTCGCGGAGGTTGAGGTGGACCCCCAGAGCGGCATCGTGCAGGTCCGGCGAATATGGATCGCCCACGATGTGGGCAAGTGCATCAATCCGGCATCGGTGGTGGGACAGGTGGAAGGCAGCGTGTACATGGCGCTCGGCGAGATCCTCATGGAGGAGATGGCGTACCGGCCGCGAACCAACGACAAGCTGATTCACAAGATCCCGTCCATGTTGGAGTACAAGAGTCCGACGACGCTCGAGATGTGCGAGGTGGAGACCTTCCTGATCGAGGACCCCGACCCGGCCGGGCCCTTCGGGGCAAAAGAGGTCGGTCAGGGACCGCTGCTTCCCGTCCCGCCTGCGGTCGCGAATGCGGTGTACGACGCCGTGGGTGTGCGCATCGACGAAGTGCCGTTGACGCCGGAGAAGGTCCTTAGGGCACTCAAGGCCAGAGCAAACGGCGAGGAAGGGCGGGTCGGCCCCAGCGAGTTCCCGAGCGTTCCCTGGCCCGAGCCGATCAGAGTCCCGACCCCATGGGAGGGAGGAGACGGAACTGCGACGGAGACGGTTGGAGCGGACACCGTGGGCTCAGGGGAGAGACAGCACTAGCCCATGCTCCGGCTGCCACCGTTCACGTATCTCCAGCCCAAGTCGCTGCGACAGGCGCTACGGATGAAGGCCGAAGCGGGGCCGGACAGCATGTACGTGGCGGGAGGGACCGATCTCTACCCCAACATGAAGCGGCGCCACCAGGAGCCGAAAGTGGTCGTGTCGCTATCCGGTATCAGGGCGCTCGACCGCATCACCGGAGGCGCCCGCGGCACAGGCGTGGCAGTGGGAGCAGGCGTGACTCTGACGCGGCTTCACACGAACACCAAGATTCGGAAGCGCTACCCTGCTCTCGCGCGCGCCGCTGAACTGGTGAGCACCCCGCCATTGAGAAACATGGGGACGTTCGGTGGTAACCTGTGCCTCGATACGCGGTGCAACTACTACAACCAGACGTACGAGTGGCGGAAGGCGATCGACTTCTGCATGAAGAAGGATGGATCGATCTGCTGGGTTGCACCTTCGAGCGCGCGGTGCTGGGCAGTGAACAGCAGCGACACCGCCCCGGTTGCAGTAGCGCTCGGTGCGGACTTCGTGCTGTGCGGTCCCCACGAGAGCGAGCGAGTCGTGCCGGCTGCACAGTTCTTCAACGACGACGGCATCAGATACCTCTCAAAGCACCCCGACGAGATCCTCACCGAGGTCCGTCTGCCTCCTCCCGACAGGTGGGACGCTACGTACTGGAAGCTCCGCCGTCGCGGGTCATTCGACTTCCCGGTGCTCGGCGTCGCCATTTGGCTCAGGTGGGAAAACTCATTCGTGGCGGATGCAAGGGTGGTACTGGGCGCCGTTGCGAGCCATCCTAAGGAGATCCCCGAGGCGGCTCAGGCCATCATTGGCTGCGAGCTGGAGGACGAGGCTATCGCCGGTGCGGCGACCGCGGCGTTCAAGCCCGCCAAACCGATGGACAACACCGACTTCACGCTCTCCTGGCGCAAGGAGATGACGCGCCTCTATGTGAAGGGCGCCCTGGAGGAGCTGAGAGACAGGCGGCGCGCGGCGCGGAAGGGAGCGCGTACTCCCGCCTGAGTACACTCTGGGGCCCCCTACGCGCCCGCCGCACCCCCCAAAGATAGCAGGACGTGCCTGCGCACCGTCCTAAAGATCTGTTCACCCCGATTCCACGAGTCCTTTACATCCCAGGCGATACCTGGTTGTAATCCGCTCCACCGGCCCCGCCGGCGGCACGCCAGCCGGTCGCGGAGTCATTGCTGCCGGTGCCGAACCGTCGTGCGCTTGCAGGAGGGTCCCATGTTTCGCGAATTCGGTTGTCACGGCCGGAT
>JBHIEQ010000045.1:0-11401 GCA_046760725.1 Gemmatimonadales bacterium | reverse complement strand
GTATCAGGTACAGCGCCGCCGCCGCGAACCCCCAGGCGAGAAGTGCCAACCCAAGGAGCGAGAGTGCCGTATGCAAGATGAACCAGCCTCCCTCGGCAGCGGGCTCGGCCGGCGCCGACCGGAAACCCGCTAGGAGCGCGATCGCGAGCGGTATGACGGCGAGCGGAAACGCCACCAGCACGATTGATCGCTCGGACGTGAGCCACATCGTCCCCAGGGCGAGGAGGCCCACCAGGAAGGCGAGCGAGGAGAGTGCAGGGGCGAGTCCCGAGAAGGGAGCCATCCCGAAGCTCGCGGCAAAGGCGATGAGGCCGGCGAAATGGAGCCCCACGGCGCCGACCGCCAGAACGCTCGTGGCCAATCGCGACGCGCTCCGCGCACCAGGGCCGAACAAAGGAACGGCCGCGACGGCGGCCGTTGCGCTATACGCGAGAAGCGCGAAGAAGTGAAGCTCGGTGTACAGTTTGGACTGACCGACTGGCTACGACGGCATCTTGCGGAGGAGCCGTACCGCCGCCCCCGCATCCGCACCCAACTCGGCGATCTCCAGTAGAATGCCGGAAGCCGACCGCTCGCGCACGTGCACGATGTTCATCACCGCCACGCGCTCCCACGCGGGCTCCTCGTCGGATCCGCCCGAGACCTGCCGAATCACCTCGAACACATCCCCCACGCTCACACCGTCTTGGCGACCGGCGTCGATGAACACGACGTCTTGTTGACCCGCTATGGGTTGCGGGTTGCGCTTGACGATGATGTGCGCGCGGAGTCCATCCTCGACCGGCACTGGCGTCACCCAGCCGGGATCGCGAAACGGCTCGAGCGGCAGCGCCACCTGTCCGTCCGCCACGCGGCCGAACTGCTGCACTATCCTGGCTATCACCTGGCGGCCCGACGCCCGCGTGACCTCGACGATACCCGTGGGTTCGACAACCTGACCCCACCCGGGAACGTCACGCTGGACAAGCGCCACCAGGAGCGAGTCCCCCACCCGGTACTCGGCACCGCGGGGGGCCTCGATCTCGATCTCGCCGAAAATCCGCTGCGAGGAAGTGGCCGTGAGGTTGCCCAGCATCGGCTTCCCGACCGCTCCCAGAACCCTGGCCCACGGCAGATCCTGCTCTTCCGTCAGGAACCCCGCAGCGTAAAACTCTCCGCGCCTGAGGGGCCGGTAGCGCTGCAGCGGTGTCAGCTCACCTCGCACGGTACGCGTCACCGACTGCTGCTCCATGAACACCGTGGGAGCGGTCTCGGTGGGAGGCGGCGGAGGCGGCGCTGCCGGGGGAGGCGGAATCTCCGGTACGAGCGGCTCGAGCGTGTCAGGCGGCACCGGAGCGGTGTCGGGCTCCATGCGTCGCACGCCCTGCGCGGTATCCGCGGGTTGCGGCACCGGTGGAGCCGGCTCCACCGGTGCAAGCATTAGCTCCTCGCCGGGGAAGATCCAGTGCGGATCTTCCACGACGAGCGTATTGAGCCGATAGATCTCCGGCCAGAGGAAGGGATCACCCAGGTAGCGCTCGGCGAGCTGCCAGAGAGTCTCACCCTCCTGAACCACGTGAACGCCCTGGCCACCCTGGCCGCCCTGCTGTACGGCGACGGTGTCTTGCGCGGACGCCGTGCTCGAAAGACCCCACGCGGCCAGCGCGAGAACGCAACAACTAGAACGGAAGATCGTCGTCTTCCTCATCCAGTGCCTCCGGGAAGTCCTCGTACGACTCCGCCTGCCCCTCGGCAGTGGACTGCTGCGCGGCGGCCACCTTCACCGGTGCACCGACCGCCTCGCCCCCGGCCCGCGGGCTCAGCATGATCACTTCGCGCGCGGTGATCTCGGTCGAGTAGCGCGTGTTGCCTTCGCGGTCTTCCCACGTGCGGTATTCGATGCGCCCCTCGACGTAGATGCGGTCGCCCTTCTTCATGAACCTCTCGGCGAGATCGGCGAGCTGACCTCCCCGGTTGTTCCACAGGACGACGCGATGCCACTCGGTCTTCTCCTGGCGCTCGCCGGCTTGGTTGGTCCAGGACCGGCTGGTAGCGAGCGACAGCGTCGCTACCCGGGTCCCGTTCGGGGTGCTGCGGACTTCCGGATCGGCCCCGAGATTCCCGATCAGGAGTACCTTGTTCAAGCTGCGACTCAAGATGACCTCCTAGATGCTGGGGATGGGGCCCGGGTGCCGGCAAACTATAGGCGCTTTAAGTCCTTTTGTCAACCAAAGATACGCCACTTTGACCATTTCCACGCGAGTCCAATTCCGGAGTCAGATCGATGGCGAAGATGAGGGCGTCTTCGGGCGGATTTCGGTAGTAGCGGGGCCGTTTCCCGACCTGCCTGAACCCGAGCCCGTGGTAGAACGCCTGTGCGCCGCGATTGGACTGCCGCACCTCGAGGAAGGCCGAACGCACGCCCCTGCCGCGCATGCTCTCGAGCGCCGAACCTATGAGCGCACGGCCCACACCGCATCGCCTGTGGGCACGGTCCACGGCAACATTGAGGATCTCACCTTCTTCGCCCGCACTGTGCTCGAACAGGTACCCGACCAGAGTGGGCCCGCGCGTCGCCACCAGGGCACCGCTGCGACGTATCATGCTGCGCAACGTTTGCTTGGACCAGGGATCCGAGAAGCACTCCCTCTCGATTCGCGCCATCACCTCCAGGTCGGTCTCAGTCGCCGGACGGATCCGGTAGCGGTCGCCCATGCAAGCTCTCCCATTTCACTTGCGCCGCAGCTTTCCGCCCGTAGAGGGGCTCGACCGATGCGGGGTCAGTAACCATCGTCACTGCTCCCTCTACCGCCATGAGCTCCACCAGCGCCCCCGCCGACGGACCGGCCTCGGAGAGCGGGACAACCGCGCGGCCGATCCACCGCTCGAGCTGCCGACGATAGAGCACCGCACCGTCCCCCGCCGCAACATCCGGCACCACGGGCAAGAGCTCAGCGAGACTCTCCACCTTCGTGAGCGTCGGGTCGAGCAGCGTCTGCACCCCGTCGGGCTCGAACCGGTACAGGGCGGCGAATACCTCGCCGCGCAGCGCATCGAAAAGCGCGAGAATCGCACGTGCACCCCGCGCCCCGCGCCCAGCACTCTGCGCCCCATTCCAAGCCGCCCCCATGAGGGAGGGAACCGTGTGGAGCACCAGTTCGCGATGTGCCCCGATGAGTCCCAGCGCAGTCGCGAACGCGATCCTGAGTCCCGTGAAACTGCCCGGACCGTCACCCACCACGACTCCCGCGAGATCCGGGCTCGAGGCACTCGCTTGCTCGAGCACGCGCTCGACGGCCGCCGTGACTTCCGCGGCATGCCGGCCCGCCGGTAGATCGGCTTGCGCGACGACCCGTCCCGGCTCGCCCAGCGCCACCGTCCCCCGGTCGGTCGCCGTATCGATCGCGAGGTGAAGCTTCACCTCACCCTCTCGATCGTCCTTCGATCGGGGCTCTCGCCGAAGGAGAACTGCAGGTGAGCATTGGGGGGCGGCGCATAGGTCCCCGCCCGCTCGGGCCACTCCACCATAAGCAGGCGCGCTCTGCGCATGAGCTCGGGGAAATCCATGTCGATCGCCTCCACGGGCTCGCGTAGCCGGTAGCAGTCTGCGTGCACCAGGAGTCCCTCGGGCGAGAGATACTCGTGCACCAGAGCGAACGTGGGACTGCGGGCGGGCTCGGCCTGCGCATGTTCCGTCAGTGCCCGCGCGAACGTCGTTTTGCCGGTGCCGATCTCGCCGCTCAGCCAGAGGACCGCACCCGGAGAAAGCTCCTTCCACAGGCGCAGGGCCTCCTGGGACAGCTCTTCGAGAGTGAGAGATTGGGGGGTCATGAGGCGCAGGGTGCAGGGCGCAGAGCGCAGGGGGGCCGAGCGCAACGCCAACAGGGAGCGCGCGCTAGGCACACCCGGCGGGGCCGGAGGCGGCTACAGGGTGGCATCTCACGCGCCCGAGGGGGCGCGGCGTGCCGCCCGCGGCGTGTGGCGCACGGGATCGCGCTCCGCCTTGAGCTCGAAGATCCTGTCGCGCAGTTGTGCCGCGATCTCGAAGTCCAGCGCCGCGGCCGCCTCGCGCATCTCGGCCTCCAGGGCGGCGATCAGTTTGTCGCGGTCAGCGGGCCCGAGCTCCGCCACTCTTTCTTTGGGTCGCTCCAACCGCGCGTCGGCCACCCGCGTCACCAGGCGCACCTGATCCACCGACTTCTCGATCGAGGCCGGAGTGATGCCGTGCTTGCGGTTGTGCCGTTCCTGAAGCGCCCGCCGGCGGCTCATTTCGTCGAGCGCCCGTTGCATCGAGCCCGTCACGCGATCGGCGTACAGCACGGCGCGTCCCTCCAGGTTGCGCGCGGCGCGCCCCACGGTCTGGATCAGCGAGCGGTCCGAGCGCAGGAAGCCCTCCTGGTCGGCGTCCAGGATCGCGACCACCGCCACCTCGGGCAGGTCGAGGCCCTCTCTCAGCAGGTTGATTCCGACCAGCACGTCGAACTCACCGAGCCGGAGCCCCCGCACGATCTCCATTCGCTCAATGGCGTCTATGTCCGAGTGCATGTAGCGAACACGCACACCCACCTGGCGCAGGAAGTCGGTCAGGTCTTCCGCCATGCGCTTGGTGAGTGTCGTGACCAGCACTCGCTGGCTCTTGGCTTCGGCGCTGCGGATCTCCGCCAGGAGATCGTCCACCTGTCCCCGGACCGGGCGCACGTCCACCTTCGGATCGACCAGACCGGTGGGGCGGATGATCTGCTCCACTACGATGCCTCCCGAGAGATCAAGCTCCAAGTCTCCCGGCGTCGCCGAGACGAAGAGCATTTGTGGGGTGAGCGACATGAACTCGTCGAAGTTCAGCGGCCGGTTGTCCAGGGCCGACGGAAGCCGGAAACCGAATTCGACGAGGGTGAGCTTGCGAGAGCGGTCGCCTTCGTACATGCCGCGCAGCTGGGGTAGCGTCACGTGCGACTCGTCGATCACCGTCAGGTAATCGGGCGGGAAGTAGTCGAGCAGGGACGCGGGACGCTCGCCTTCGCTCCGCCCCGATAGGTGCCTGCTGTAGTTCTCCACTCCCGCGCAGGTGCCGATCTCGAGCAGCATGTCGATGTCGAACAGGGTGCGCGATTCCAGTCGCTGCGCCTCGAGCAGCTTTCCCTGGCTGCGGAAGTATGTCAGCCGCTCCCTCAGCTCCTCCCTTATGAGCTGTACCGCCCGCTCGAGCGTGGGCCTCCGCGTAACGAAGTGGGTTGCGGGATAAATCGCCGATCGCCCCAGCTCCGCGATCACGTTGCCCGTGAGGGGATCGATCTTGGAGATCTTCTCTACGGTGTCGCCCCAGAACTCGATCCGCACCGCCTGTTCCTCGTACGCCGGGAGGATCTCGACCGTGTCGCCCCGCACTCGAAACGTGCCGCGTTCCAAGGAGTAGTCGTTTCTGCGGTAGTGTATCTGGACCAGCTCACTCAGCACGGCGTCGCGCGGCCGCTCGTCGCCGACGTCGATCGTGACCATGAGCTGGCGGTATTCGGCGGGATCGCCCAACCCGTAGATGGCGCTCACCGTGGCCACGATGATCACGTCCTCACGCTCCATGAGGCTCGAGGTCGCTCTCAGTCGGAGGGCGTCGATGTCCTCGTTGATCGTAGCGTCCTTCTCGATGTACGTGTCGGTGGCAGGCACGTATGCCTCGGGCTGGTAGTAGTCGTAGTACGAGATGAAGTACTCGACGGCGTTTCGCGGAAAGAACGTCTTCAGCTCTCCGTAGAGCTGTGCCGCGAGCGTCTTGTTGTGGGACAGCACCAGGGTTGGGCGTCCGTGCTGCGCCACCACATTGGCTATGGTGACGGTCTTCCCGGATCCCGTCACCCCGAGCAGAGTCTGGTAGCGGTCACCCCTGGCGAGACCCTCCGTCAGCTCGGCGATCGCCCGCGGCTGGTCGCCGGCCGGGTTAAACGGGAGGGCAAGATCGAAGGTGATCATGGGCTGGCAGCGGGCAGTACTCGCCAACCCATCACGCTCCCGGTTCTCGCCGTTCCACTTCGGCCACCCCCTTAACCCGCCGCATCTCACGTATCACCTTGGCCAGGTGCGCCTGGTTCTCGACCTCCACCAGCACCGTCCCGAACACGGCGCCGTCGCGGCTCGTGAGCTCCGCGGTCTTGATGTTGGTCCCCGTCTCCGAGATCGCCTCCATCAGCTCAGCGAAGAGGCCGCGCCGGTCTTCGCCCACCACCGTGAGCCGTACGACGAAGACCTCGCCTTCGACCTTCTGCCAGTCGATATCCACGCGGCGCTCGGGCTCGTCCGACATCGTGAGCAGACTCGGGCAGTCGGAGCGGTGTATGGAGATCCCCCGTCCGCGGGTGACGTAGCCTATCACCGGATCGCCGGGCACGGGCTGGCAGCACTGGGCGTAGCGTACCATCAGCCCATCGACGCCGTGGATCTTGACGCCCCGTCCGAACCTGATCCGGTCCATCACCCGTCCGAAACGGGTGGGTTTGGGCGGCTTGAGGTCTTCGCTCGTGTGGTCGGGGAACAGCGCTTTCACGACCTGTCCGATCGGGGCGTCGCCCCGCCCCAGCACCTCGTAGAGGCCCGCCGGTGAGCCCACCGACAGTCGCGCGGCGGCCCGGGCCAGGGCCTCCTCGTCGGGCATGTCGAGCCGCCGCCGCCTCAGCTCGCGCTCGAGGATCTCCTCCCCCAGTGCCACGCTGCGCTCGGCCTCCTCGCGCTTGATCCATTGGCGGATCTTGTGCCGCGCCCGCGCCGTGCGAACGTGATTCAACCAGTCCCTGCTCGGGCGCGCCTGCTTTCCGGTGAGGACCTCCACTGTGTCGCCGTTTCTGAGCGCGCGATGGAGCGGCGCGATGCGTCCGTTGACCCTCGCGCCCTGGCAGCGGTACCCGACCTCGGTGTGCACCGCGAAGGCGAAGTCGATCGGTGTTGCACCCTTCGGTAGGCGCTTCACATCACCTTTCGGCGTGAACACGAAGATCTCGTCCTGATACAGGTCGATCTTCAGGAACTCGAGGAACTCTTCCGCCGTGTACGTATCCTGCTGCAGCTCGAGCAGTTGGCGGAACCACTCGAAGTGACTGTCCAGCTCGTCCTCCTCGCGCGACTCCTTGTAAACCCAGTGCGCCGCCAGACCGTACTCGGCCGTGCGGTGCATGTCGCGCGTCCTGATCTGGATCTCGTACAGCTGCCCGCCGGGACCGAAGATCGTCGTGTGCAGCGACTGGTATCCGTTCGACTTGGGTGAAGCGATGTAGTCCTTGATCCGCTCCTGTAGGGGCGTCCAGTTGTGGTGGATCACGCCGAGCGCGTGATAGCAATCCTGGATCGATCCCACCAGCACGCGGATCGCCATGAGGTCGTATATCTCCCCGAACGGTCTGTTGCGCTGGCGCATCTTCTTGTAGATGGACCAGAGGTGCTTGGGGCGGCCGGTTATCTCGAAGTCCTCTATGCCCGCTTGCTCGAGCGCCTGCTGAAGCGGAGCCCGCAGACGGTCTATCATCTCGCGCCGCTCGTCGCGCTTGGCCTTGATCTGGTCGGCAAGTGTCCGATACTCGTCGGGTTCCAGGAACTTGAACGCCAGGTCTTCCAGCTCGATCTTGACTCCCGCCATGCCGAAACGGTGGGCCAGAGGCGCGTAGATCTCGCGGGTCTCGAGCGCGATGCTCTTCTGCCGCTCCTCCGGCAGATGCTCCAGCGTGCGCATGTTGTGCAGCCGGTCGGCCAGCTTCACGAAGATCACGCGCGCGTCGTTCGCGATGGACAGAAGCAGCTTGCGGTAGTTTTCCGACTGGGCTTCCTGCGCCGAGCGGAAGCGCAGGCCCGACAGTTTGGTGAGCCCGTCGACGATGTCGGCTACCTCGTTACCGAACTCGCTGCGGATCTCCTCCAGCGACACTTCGCTGTCCTCGGGCACGTCGTGCAAGAGAGCGGCCGCGATGGTGATCGAGTCGAGCTGCTGGTTGACGAGGATCTTCGCCACCTCTACGGAATGCGAGATGAAGTCATGGCCCGAGAGCCGCTTCTGTCCCCGGTGAGCCGAGGCGCTGAAGTCTAGCGCCCGCTCGATGAGCGGGAGATCGAGCTTGTCGCCCCGTTTGGCGATGGCTTCGGCGAACTCGGTGTCAACCGTTGCCAGCACGCTGGTCACAAGAGACCTGCCTCCGCGAAACTGAAGTACCCGTCCGCACCCACGATCACATGATCATACACCGGCAAATCCAGCAGGCGCCCCGCCTCCACCAGCTGGCGCGTGACGGACCGGTCGTCCGCCGAGGGCGTGGGATCGCCGCTCGGATGGTTGTGAGCCACAATGATCCCGGCCGCCGCCTCGGCGATCGCCGCCCGGAACACCTCCCGCGGGTGAACCAGTGAGCTGGTGAGGGTGCCGCGCGTGAGCTGTATGTCACGCGTGATGCGGTTCTGCGCGTCCAGCGTGAGTAGGTGGAACTCCTCGACCACCAGATCTCGCAGCGCCGGCCCCAGCCACCGCTCCACGTCCTTGGGTGAACTCACCGCCGTTCTGCTCTCACCCGGCTCCGCAGCCAGGCGCCGACCCAGCTCGAGGGCCGCCGCGACCCGAACCGCCTTGACGCGGCCCATGCCATCGATCGCCGCCAGCTCACCCGCGTGACGCCGAGCCAAACCGCGCAGCGAGCCACCCGCCACCGCCAGAAGGTCACGCCCCACCAGAGAGGCGTCCCGCCCGACCGTGCCCGTACCTATCACGATGGCGAGTAGCTCGGCCACGGTCAATGCGCCGGGGCCAAGCGCGAGGAGGCGCTCACGGGGGCGGTCGGCAGTGCTCGTCACCAGCGGCATGCCCAAGTGTAGCTGAGAGACCCAACATGACGCGTGGCAAAAACGCGCCGCGAGGGACCAATGCCCTCGCCGCACCGAATGGAGAGCGCGGCCGGCTAGCTACGCTCTAGCCCCGTGGCACTTCTTGTACTTCTTGCCGCTCCCGCAGGGGCAGGGATCGTTGCGGCCCACTTTGGGCACGCCGCCGGGTTGGGGCGAAGCGGCTCCCGCGCCCCGCAAGGCTCCCGCACCTTCTGCCTCCTCCCGGCCCGCTCGAAGCGCCGCCTCGGGGAGCCTTGCCGGCCTCGGGGCGGCCACCATGAGATCGGCATCCGAAGCCGGCTCCGGACGCTCCTCCCTGGTCTGGAGCGGTCGGCCCCTCGGCGGCGGAGCCGGTGTCACCTGCACCTGGAACTTGAAGAACCGTTCGGTGAAGGTGGATCTGATGTCCCGCATCAGGTCCACGAACATGTCGAAGGCGTCCTTCTTGTACTCGATCAGGGGGTCCTTTTGCCCCCATGCGCGATACTGGATGCCGGTCCGCAGGTGGTCCAGCTCGAACAGGTGATCCTTCCACTTCTCGTCGATCACCGTGAGCATCAGGTGGGAGAGGAGCCGCTCGACGAGATCCTCGGTCCCGTGGCGGCGGCCCAGCTCGTCCCACGACCGGAGCTTGGCCCGGAACCCCTCGCGGCCGGCGGTCTGGAGCAGCTCGGCGAGCGCCTCGCGGTCGGGGACCTTCTTTTCGTCCTTGAGATCGGGGACCGAGATCAAGTACCGCATGAGGAGCTCCTGACTCATGAGCTCGCGGTCCCACATCTCGGGCACATCGGCACCCTCGTTCTCCGCCCAGTGCTTGAGCGCCTCCTCGATCATGCGGACGGATTCGGCCTTGAGCTCCTCCCCTCCCTCGAGGGCGAACAGCCGCTGCGAGTAGATCACCTCGCGCTGCTGGTTCATCACGTCGTCGTAGTCCAGCAGCCGCTTGCGGGCCTGGAAGTTTTGGTACTCGACCCGCTTCTGGGCGTTCTCGATGGCGCGCGTCACCAGGGGATGGGTGATCACTTCCCCCTCTTCGGCACCCGTCTTTTCCATGATCTTTGCGATCCGCTCGGAGCCGAAGAGCCGCATGAGATCGTCCTCGAGCGAGAGGAAGAACGTGCTCGACCCCGGGTCACCCTGCCGGCCCGACCGCCCCCTAAGCTGCCGATCGATGCGGCGCGACTCGTGGCGCTCGGTGCCGACCACCGCGAGCCCGCACGGGGGATCGTCGTTGCAGCCGCGCTGCCGGACCTCGGTCGGGTCGAGATCCGGATCCTCCAACACTTGTCGCTTCCAGGTGAGCGCGGCCTTGATGCCGCACACGTCGCACTGTCTCACACCGGCGCCCAGTTTGATGTCGGTGCCCCGGCCCGCCATGTTGGTCGCAATCGTGACGGAGCCCGCGCGCCCTGCCTGTGCGACGATCTCGGCCTCGCGCTGGTGGTACTTGGCGTTCAGGACCTCATGCTTCAGACCGCGCCGCTTCAGCATGCGCGACAGCGTCTCCGACACCTCGACACTCGTGGTACCCACCAACACCGGCAGGCCCCGCTCGTGCTGGCGCACGATCTCGTCGATGATCGCGTTGTACTTCTCGCGCCGGGTCTTGTAGATGAGATCGTGCTGGTCCACGCGCCTGACCGGTCGGTTCGTGGGGATCACCATCACCTCTAGGCCATATATCTGGAAGAACTCGGTCTCCTCCGTCTCGGCGGTCCCGGTCATGCCCGCCAGCTTGTCGTACATCCTGAAGTAGTTCTGGATCGTGATGGTGGCCATTGTCTGGGTCTCACCGCGAACGGTGACCCCCTCTTTGGCCTCGATCGCCTGATGCAGTCCGTCCGACCAGCGCCTGCCCGGCATGATGCGGCCGGTGAACTCGTCCACGATGAAGACCTGTCCGTCCTGGACGACGTACTCCACGTCCTTCTCGTACAGCGCATGCGCCTGAAGCAGCTTATGGATGATCTGGAGCTTCTCGCTCTTCTCCGCGTACTCGGCCTCCAGGGTCCTGCGCCGCTCGACTTTCTCCTCGGCTGAGAGGGTCTCGTCGTGCTCGATGGCGCCGATCTCTTCCGAGATGTCGGGCACCACGAACAGGTTCGGATCGTCGGGGCTCATCGTCTCAACACCCCTGTCGGTGAGGTGCACTGAGTGACCCCGCTCGTCCATCACGAAGTACAGATCGTCCTCGATGTGCTGCATTCGTCGTTGCGGCGCGGGGAGCTTGCGGTCGGCGAGCCGGTCGAGCTCCACCTTTTGGACCATCTGCTTCAGGGAGGGTTCCTGGAGGAGCTTCATCAGGCGTTTGTTCTTGGGCATACCCAGTTGTGCCTGGAAGAGCTTGATGCCCGCCTCGTAGTTGTCGCCCCCGTTCTCGATCAGCTCTTCGGCCTCCGCGACCACCTGGTTCACCACGGCGGTCTGCTTGCGCACCAGGCCGACCACCCGCTGGTTGAACTGCGCGTACTTGCGGTCGGACTCGCTCCCCACGGGGCCCGAGATAATGAGCGGCGTGCGCGCCTCGTCGACCAGGATGCTATCGACCTCGTCGATGATGGCGTAGCTGTACTCG
>JBHIEQ010000044.1:0-11476 GCA_046760725.1 Gemmatimonadales bacterium | reverse complement strand
CTCGCGGTCGCGGCCGAGCTTCCCCTCGTGGTTGTGAACTCGCAGCGCGCCGGTCCCTCGACCGGAATGCCCACCAAGACCGAACAGGCCGACCTGTTCCAGGCGATCTACGGCCGTAACTCCGATGCGCCGATGCCGGTGCTCGCAGCGGCGACCCCGGGAGACTGCTTCGAGGTGGCGGTCGAGGCGGTGCGACTTGCGACCAAGTACATGACGCCCGTGATGCTACTCACGGACGGCTACCTCGCGAACGCAGCCGAGCCGTGGCTCATCCCCGACGTGGACGCGATCCTCCGGTTTCCGGTTCGGTTCCGGACCGATCCCCAGGGTTTCCACCCCTTGTTGCGGGATCCCGAGACGTTGGCCCGCGTCTGGGCCATTCCCGGCACCAAGGGCCTGGAGCATCGAGTGGGCGGCCTGGAGAGGGACCACGACAGCGGTCACATCTCGTACGATCCCGACAATCACCAGCGCATGACCGACGTACGCTCGGCCAAGATCGCAGGGATAGCGAACGACATCCCCGCGCAGCAGGTCGCGCGGGGAGATCCGCGCGGGAAGCTGGCGTTGGTGGGTTGGGGCTCGACGTTCGGCCCCGTGTACCAGGCCGTTGGGAAGCTCAGGGCGGAGGGACTCTCGGTATCGCACATCCACCTGCGCTACCTCTCGCCTCTGCCGCGGAACCTGGGCGAACTGCTCGAGGGATTCGAACGGGTTCTCGTTCCCGAGCTGAACGCGGGCCAGCTCGTCGCGATCCTGAGGAGCAAGTATCTGGTCGCAGCGGAGGGCGTCAACCGGGTTACCGGAAAGCCGTTCAAGGTCTCCGAGATCGTGGACGCCGTGCGCGAGAGGATGAGCTGATGGCGACGGCCGTTACGGCGCGCCCGCCCGAGCCCAAGGGCTTCGCCTCCGACCAGGAGGTCCGGTGGTGCCCAGGGTGCGGCGACTACGCGATCCTCAAGGCGATCCTAAAAACCTTGGCAGAACTCAAGGTGTCGCGCGAGAAGACCGTGTTCGTATCGGGGATCGGATGCGCCTCGCGCTTTCCATACTACGTCTCATGCTACGGGTTTCACACTATTCACGGCCGTGCGCCCGCGGTAGCAACGGGGATCAAGCTCGCCAACCCGGATCTGGATGTGTGGGTGATCACGGGTGATGGGGACGGCTTGAGCATCGGCGGAAACCATATGCTGCACGTGCTGCGTCGCAACGTGAACCTCCAGATCGTGCTGTTCAATAACGAGGTCTACGGTCTGACCAAGGGCCAGTACTCCCCCACGTCTCGCCGGGGAACGCGCTCTCCCTCCACGCCGCTCGGATCGGTGGACAATCCGGTCTCGCCGTGCGCGTTCGCGCTGGGCGCCGGGGCGAGATTCGTGGCCCGCAGCGTGGATACCCGCCAGGCGTTGCAGGTGCACGTCCTGCAAAGGGCGCACGAGCACCGCGGCGCTTCGTTCGTCGAGGTGTTCCAGAACTGCATCGTGTTCAACGACGGGGTGTTCGGCGAATTCACCGACCGCTCGGTCGCGCCCGAGCGGCAGCTGGAGGTGGAGCACGACAAGCCGCTCCTCTTCGGCAAGGACCGTAAGCGCGGCCTCAGGTTCAAGCCCGACACCGTGGAGGTGGAAGTGGTCGAGCTGGGAGTCAACGGAGTTACGGTAGATGACGTGCTGGTCCACGACGAGACCAACCGTACGCTGGCGAGCCTGCTGGCTCAGCTGGGGCCACCGGACTTCCCCGTTGCAGTAGGTGTGCTGTACTGCGATCCGGGCGAAAGCTACGAGGACGCCGTTTACTCTCAGGTTCCCGTGACGGAAGAGGGAATCGCCGACCTCGATCTCGCCGCCTTCCTGAGGGACGGCCACACATGGACCGTGACTCGGTGATGCTTCCGGGCTAGGGCGTGGCGGAAGCTACCTCGGCCTCCCTCTGAGCGGGGCCGCTCGAACGCCCGAGTCGAGCGTAACGCTTCTCCCACTCGTCACGCAGACAGAAGGGATCGAGACCCACGGGGCGATCCACGATCAGCACCCCGTCCAGGTGATCGATCTCGTGTTGCAGCAGCTCGGCCACGTCTCCCTCGGCCGCGATATGATGAGTCTTCCCGTCGAGATCCTCGTACTTCACATTCACCCGGTAGGCTCTCTCGACGCGCACCAGGAGGTCGGGGATCGAGAAGCAATCGTCCCACACGTCGAAGTCGTCGTTACCGATATCGACCACCTCGGGGTTGAGGAGCCACCACGGCTCGTCGATCTCGACATAGATGATGCGCATGGGCGCACCGATCTGGGGAGCGGCGAGGCCGCGGCCTCGGCCGTGGCGAGCCTTGAGGTCGCGCAACGTGTCCTGCAGGTCGTCGGCCACGAGACGCACCGCCGGCGACTGCGGATGCCTTACCGGCTCGCACTTCGCCCGGAGAATGGGGTCGCCTAGTAGCCTGACCGGACGCACTGACATGCGGAATCCACTCCCATGAGGGGTTTCCAATTTAGGCAATTATCGTGATCTCGGCCATAATCCTCGCTGCAGGTGCCTCCCGGCGGATGGGAGCACCCAAGGCACTGCTCGACTACGGCGGGGTTAGTTTTCTCGAGCGGATCATGGAGGCGGCGGTCGCGGCAGGACTCAAGCCCAGCGTCGTGGTCCTGGGGCACGATGCGGATAAGATATTGAAGTCAATAGACTTGAGCGGCGCCGTGGTCGTAAGGAGCGAGTCCCTCGAGGCGGGTCCCATTGGGTCGATCCGGGCAGGAATCCGGGCCGTTCTCAACCATCCGGTTGAAGCCGCACTCGTCTGGCATGTGGATCAGCCGCACGTGGAGGTGGCGACCGTTCTGGCACTGGTTGACGCCTTCCGGGCCGGACACCGCCAGGTAGTGGTCCCCGTTTACCGCGGCAGGAGAGGCCATCCGGTGCTGTTCGACCGCCGGCTGTTCGAGGAGCTTCTGGGGGCCGAGAACAGCGAGGGCGCCCGGGTGGTAGTCCGCAGGGATCCGGGACGTGTGGCCCAGGTCGAGGTCGAAGACCCCGCAGTGATATCCGACATCAACACCCGAGAGGAATACAGGGCGCTGGTCCGGCGCCTCGACGCGTCCGCGGGGGGCCCGAGCCCGTTCTCGACATCCTAGTCTACTGACGCGTGCGGCGTTGGGGCCGCCCGATGGCGAGTTCACAAACAAAATGCTTTAATTAGTTGAAAATTCTCTCCACCCCTGGTAACTTTGGTTGCCATGGACGCACTACCACCGGCCCTCGTGGGTCACAGAGGTCTGCGCGGCAGGCTCCTCCTGGAGCTCAAGCGCGACCAGCCGCTTACGGCGAAGGAGCTGGCCGATCGTTACGGCGTATCGGCGAACGCGATTCGGAGGCACCTCAAGGAGCTGGAGACGGAGGGCCTCGTCGTCTATGACCGCGAACAGCGGGGCCAGGGCGCCCCGGTTTTCGTCTATCAGCTGACGGCGATCGGCGAGGCGCTCTTCCCCAAGCGCTACGACGAGGCGCTCACCGACGTGCTGTCCTTTCTGGCCGAGTCGTCCGGTCGTGAGGAGATCCGGCGGATATTCGAAGAGCGATTCCGCGCTCAGGCCGATCGACTGAACGTGGAGCTGGGCGACGCGACGCTCGAGGAGCGTGTGGACGCGGTGGTCGATCTCTTGTCGCGGCAGGGATTCATGGCGGAGTGGTCGGTGGATGCGGGGCAGGTACGTATCGCCGAGCACAACTGTGCGGTCCAAGCCGTGGCGGAGCGGTTTCCGGAGATCTGCGCCGCCGAGGCGGAGTTTCTCAAGGCTATTCTGGGAGCGGCCGTCGAGCGGGAGAGCTACATCCCCGACGGCTGCAACTCCTGTCTCTACACGATCGGCTCCGATGAGGTGGCCCAAGCGCCTCGAGAGGGAGGCCGGCCCAGCGAGGCGGTCTGATGGGCACGGGCATAGAGGAGCACGTCACACAGCCCTACAAGTACGGGTGGAGCACGGACATCGAGTCCGAGCTTGCGCCCGTCGGGCTCGACGAGGACATCATCGGTCTCATCTCCGAGAAGAAGGGTGAGCCGGAGTGGATGTTGGAGTGGCGGCTCAAGGCGTACCGCCGCTGGACCCAGATGACGGAGCCTACCTGGGGCAACGTCAAGTACCCCCCGATCGACTACCAGGCCATTCATTACTACGCCGCGCCCAAGCAGCAGAAGCGGCCCGGGGGCCTCGAGGAGGTCGATCCCAAGCTGCTCGAGACTTTCGAGAAGCTCGGCATTCCGATCGAGGAGCGGAAGCGGCTCGCGGGGGTTGCGGTGGACGCCGTGTTCGACAGCGTGTCGGTGGCCACGACCTTCAAGGAGGAGCTGGCCAAGTACGGGGTGATATTCCTGCCCATCTCGGAGGCGATCCGCGAGCACCCCGAGCTGGTGCGCAAGTATCTCGGCTCGGTTGTGCCTCCCACCGACAACTTCTTCGCGTCGCTCAACTCGGCCGTGTTCACCGACGGTTCTTTCGTGTACGTCCCCAAGGGCGTGCGCTGCCCGCTCGAGCTTTCCACTTATTTCCGCATCAACGCGATGTCCACCGGCCAGTTCGAGCGGACGCTCATCATCGCCGACGAGGGGAGTTACGTCAGCTACCTGGAAGGCTGTTCGGCGCCCATGCGGGACGAGAACCAGCTACATGCGGCGGTCGTCGAGCTCGTCGCTCACGAGAACGCGGAGATCAAGTACTCGACAATACAAAACTGGTATCCCGGTGACGACGATGGTGCCGGCGGGATCTACAACTTCGTCACCAAGCGCGGCCGCTGCGCCGGAAGGAACTCCAAGATCTCCTGGACCCAGGTCGAGACGGGCTCGGCGATCACGTGGAAGTACCCGAGCTGCATCCTCGAGGGGGACGATTCGATCGGCGAGTTCTACTCGGTCGCGGTGACCAACAACCATCAGCAGGCCGACACCGGGACCAAAATGATACACATCGGCAAGAACACGCGCAGTACGATCGTATCGAAGGGAATCTCGGCCGGTCGCAGCAACAACACCTATCGCGGACAGGTCAAGATCATGAAGTCGGCCGATGGTGCGCGGAATTTCTCGCAGTGCGACTCAATGCTGATCGGGGATCGCTGCGGGGCGCACACGTTCCCCTACATAGACGTGCGCAACAGCAGCGCTACGATGGAGCACGAGGCGACCACCTCGAAGGTGGGCGAGGATCAGATATTCTATTGCCGCCAGCGCGGACTGTCGCAGGAAGACGCCGTCTCGATGATCGTGAACGGCTTCTGTAAGGAAGTGTTCCGGGAGCTGCCGATGGAGTTCGCCGTGGAGGCGCAACGACTACTGTCGATCAGTCTGGAGGGGAGTGTAGGCTAGTGCTTGAGATAAAGAACCTTCACGCCGGAGTCGAGGGCGCGGAGATCCTCCGCGGCATCGATCTCCTCGTGAATCAGGGTGAAGTCCACGCTATCATGGGCCCCAACGGCTCCGGAAAGAGCACGCTCGCGCAGGTGCTGGCGGGCCATCCGGCGTACGAGGTCACGGCCGGATCCGTGTCGTACGAGGGACGCGACCTGCTGGAGATGGAGCCCGACGAACGGGCGGTGGCGGGGGTGTTCATGGCATTCCAGTATCCGGTCGAGATTCGCGGCATCACCAACGCCTACTTCTTGCAGTCGGCGGTGAACGCTTTGCGACGGGAACGTGGAGAGGAAGAGCTGGACACGCTCGAGTTCCAGGAGCTGCTCGAGGGCAAGCTCCAGGCGATCGACTGGGACGACTCGTTGATCTACCGGGCGGTGAACGAGGGATTCTCGGGAGGTGAGAAGAAACGGAACGAGATCCTTCAGCTCGCCGTGCTGGAGCCCAAGCTCGCGATCCTCGACGAGACCGACTCGGGCCTCGACATTGACGCGGTCAAGGCCGTGGCCGAAGCGGTCAATAAGCTGCGCGCGCCGGACCGAGCGTTCGTAGTCGTCACTCATTACCAGCGGATCCTCAACTACATAGAGCCGGATCGGGTCCACGTGCTCGCGGGTGGCCGCATCGTCAGGTCCGATGGCAAGGAGCTGGCGCTGGAGCTCGAGCGGAAGGGCTACGACTGGCTCCGCGAGCCCGAGCCGGTGGCGTAAGGGGATGGGGCGGGAGAAGCAGATGGAGAAGGAACAGCTCAAGTCCGTGCGCCATTTCGTGGAGGAGTTCGAGCGACTTGGCGCAAACGGGACGGTGGCCCCGCCGTGGCTGGTGGAGCGGCGTGAGTCGGCGCTCTCGATCTTCAAGGACGCGGGGTTCCCGACCACGAAGGTGGAGGCCTGGCGCTTCACCGACGTTCGGCCGATCGCCCGGCGGATGTTCACGGTTGTGGGGATCGACGATCGCGCCGCGGTCGAGCGGTCCGACGTCGAGCCTTACCTGCTCGGCAGCGACAGCCGGATCTGCGCCGTGTTCGTGAACGGGAATTTCCGGCCGGAGCTATCGACGCTGGACCCGCGGCACGGCGGCGTCACCGTGGCGAGCCTCCGGTCGCTCCTCCCCACGGACGGGCAAGTGGTTGAGCACCATTTGAGCCGGTATGCCTCAGATGCGGCGAACTCCCTGACCGCGCTCAGCACCGCGTTCCTGCGCGACGGCGCGCTGGTGCACGTCGATCGCGACGTTGCCCTGGATGAGCCTATACAGCTGCTCTTCCTGGCCACGCCGGCGCCTGGCCTCAACCAGGTGTGGCACCCGCGCACGCTCATCGTGGTGGAGGAGGGTGCCCGCGCGTCGGTCGTCGAGAGCTACGTTGCCCTGAGCGACGGCGAGTACTGGACCAACGCGGTCACCGAGGTGGCGATCGACGACAACGCTGAACTCAAGGCGTACCGCGTACAGCGTGAGAGCACGGAGGCCTATCACACGGCCGCCACCCACTCACGTCAAGGTCGCGACAGCAGGTACTACGCCGCGACGTTCGTCTTCGGCGGCGCGCTCACGAGACACGACATCAGCGCCGTGCTCGACGGAGAGGGGGGCGAAGCGACCCTGAACGGCCTGTCTCTGGTGACGTCCGGGCAGCATGTGGATCATCATACGCTCCTCGAGCACGCCCGGCCCCACTGCAATAGCTGGGAGTACTTCAACGGCGTTTACGACGATCACTCTCGCGGCGTGTTCAACGGCCGGATCATCGTGAGGCCCGGCGCGCAGAAGACCGACTCCAAGCAGACGAGCAACAATCTCCTTCTCTCGCCGGACGCACGGGCGGACAGTCAGCCGCAGCTGGAGATCTACGCCGACGACGTCAAGTGCACGCACGGCGCCACGCTGGGGCCGATCGACGAGCGCCAGCTGTTCTACCTACAGAGCAGAGGGTTGAACAGGGAGGACGCGAGAAGTCTTCTCACGTACGGCTTTGCGGCAGAGATACTCCGTGACGTGGAGCACGAGGAGCTGCGCGGGATGCTCGATCGTATCGTGAGGTCGTTTCTCACAGAGGGAGCCCGGAAGAGAATCGCATCGGAGGCATGATGGTCCTCCCCGCGTCGAGCGCGCCCGCGCGCGCCAAGCTGGATGTGGAACGCATCCGGGCCGACTTTCCGGTCCTCGGCCGGCGCATGCACGGCAAGCCGCTGGTGTACATCGACAATGCGGCGACCAGCCAGAAACCCCGGTTGGTGATCGACGCCGTCACGCGGTTCTACTCAACGGAGAACGCCAACATCCATCGCGGGGTTTACTCGCTGAGCGCCGAGTCCACGGCCGCATACGAGGACGCCCGCGCTCGAGTCCAGCGGTTCATCAATGCGCCCGACCCTCACGAGATCGTATTCGTGAGGGGCACGACGGAGGCCGTGAACCTGGTGGCGCAGAGCTTCGTCCGGCCCCGGATCGGCGCGGGCGGCGAGATCCTCATCACGACCATGGAACACCACTCGAACATCGTTCCCTGGCAGATCGTGTGCGAAGAGATGGGAGCGAAGCTCAGGGTGATCCCCATAACCGATTCAGGAGAGCTGGAGCTGGATCGCGTGCCGGAGCTGCTTGGTCCCAGAACCAGCCTCCTCGCCGTCGTCCACGTCTCCAACTCGCTGGGCACCATCAACCCGGTGCGCGAGATCGTGCGTTTGGCCCGCGAGCGCGGTGTTCCGGTTCTCGTGGACGGCGCTCAGGCGGCCCCGCACATGCCGATCGACGTGCGGGAGCTGGGGTGTGATTTCTACGCCTTCTCGGGGCACAAGATGTTCGGTCCTACCGGGATCGGCGTGCTGTTCGGGCGCAAGGAGCTTCTCGACGAGATCCCTCCCTATCAAGGTGGCGGGGAGATGATCCGGTCGGTGAGCTTCGAGAAAACGACCTACGCTCCGCCCCCCGCCAGGTTCGAGGCGGGAACGCCGAACATCGCGGGGGCGATCGGGCTCCGTGCGGCGATAGACTACCTGGACAGTCTCGACTGGCAGGCCGTCCATGAGCACGAGCAGGATCTCCTGCGGTATGCGACCGATGCGCTGAGCGGCATTCCGAGAGTTCGGCTGATCGGCACGGCACGGAATAAGGCGGCCGTGATCTCGTTCGTGGTAGAGGGCGTGCACGCCCACGACGTGGGGACAGTGCTGGACCAGGCCGGTGTCGCGGTGCGCACGGGCCACCACTGTACTCAGCCCGTTATGGAGAGAATGGGTGTTCCGGCGACCGTGCGGGCGTCGTTCGCCCTGTACAACACGCGCTCCGACGTGGACGCGCTGGTCGCGGCGGTTGAACAGGTGCGAGGGGTTTTCGGGTGACGGCCGATCTAAGGGAACTCTACCAGCAGATCATCCTCGATCACAACCGGAGTCCGCGCAACTTCCGCAAGATAGAGAGCGCGAACCGCGTGGCCGAAGGATTCAATCCTCTCTGCGGCGACAAGATTCAGCTATTCGTGCTCCTGGAGGACGGGGTCATCCAGGACATAGGCTTCCAGGGCTCAGGCTGTGCCATCTCCCAGGCGTCGGCCTCTCTCATGACCTCGGCGGTCAAGGGAAAGAGTAAAGACGAGGCCGAGAAGCTGTTTCGGCTGTTTCACGCGATGGCGACCAGCGACCCGGGCCAGGAGCCGGACACGAAGGCCCTGGGTAAGCTCGCGGCGTTGGCGGGAGTGAGGCAGTTCCCCGCGAGGGTCAAGTGCGCCAATCTTTCCTGGCACACGCTTCACGCGGCGCTGGAGGGGGCCGCAGAAGCCGTCGTCAGTACCGAGGAGGATTAGTCGGGGGAGCTTTGCCCCATCAGGGTGCGGCACTCCTCGGCGACACCCACCACGTGGTCACGCGGCATCGACGCCACGACCGCTCGAGCGCCCCCGGGCTCCACCCACATGGCGACTTCGTAGCCGTTGCGTGAGACGGCCTCGACGCGGTCAGTCCCCACGCCTTTCCCCAGCGCCTCGGGCGAAGGCAACGCGAAGTACGCGAGCGGCTTGCCGTGCAGGAGATAGACCGCCGCGGCGGTCCTTGTGTCGCCCATGCGCGCCACTCGTCCTCCCACGAGGTACGCGCCGGATATGGCGGGAAGCTCGACCGGGTATTGGACCTGGGATTGGAGCCAGAATTCGGTCTCGCCGAGGTCTGAACTCGTGTGTCCCGTGGCCTCTCCCAGCATCGCTTGGGTCTGGGCGACCAGCTCGCGCGCCATGTCTGAGCCGCGATCAGAGGGGCCGACAAGTAGAACGAGCAGCGCCGCCGCCGCCGCGAGCCCTGCCGCCCCTAGCCCAAGGAACGACAGCCGGCGCCCGGTTCGCGAGCGCCTTTCCCGGATCGCTTGCCGCTCGACGAGCGTGCCGACGCGTCCCGCGAGCGAGGGCGGAACGGTAACGCCTTCGCCCACCTGCCTCAGGCGATCCTCGAGCGCCTGCTGGTGCCGGAAGAACCGCTGGCACGCCTCGCATTCCGCGTAGTGGAGAAGCGCCCGGTCGGCCGGTCGGCCGGTAGCGCGCGGGCCCGGCTTGGGCCATAGGACCAGCCTGGCCTCTTCACACCGCAAGGGAGACCCTCGTCTGCCGTAGCACGCCAGTCATAACCACCTGGGGAGCCTCGTGGTTCCTGGGTGGAACGCCGGTCGCCGGGCGATGTGGACGCATGAAGCTCCCCGTTGTATCGTGCATGCCCCACCGCGAAGCCCATGGGACGGATGGAAGACACGCCTATAGTCGATGTGATGGAGGTGACCAAGCGGTACGCCGGCCACACTGCCGTGCGTAAGCTTTCGCTCCGGGTCCCGGCCGGCTCCATCTATGGCCTACTCGGCCCCAACGGCGCCGGCAAGACCACGACGATCCGCATGGTGATGGACATCATCGTTCCCGAGGAAGGGCGGATCGAGCTGTTCGGCATGGATGGAGGGGGCCGAAGGCAGAGCAGCCGCATCGGTTATCTGCCCGAGGAGCGCGGGCTCTACCGCAAGATGAAGGTGCACGATCTCCTGGTCTTCCTCGCAGAAGCAAAGGGGGTGGACCGCAAGAAGGCGCAGCGCGATTCCCTCGAATGGTTGGAGCGATTGGGTCTCGCCGACTGGTCGCTCAAGAAGGTGGACGATCTCTCGAAGGGGATGCAGCAGAAGGTGCAGTTCATCTCGACCGTGTTGCACCGGCCGGAGCTCTTGATCCTGGACGAGCCTTTCTCGGGTTTCGATCCGGTGAACACGCAGCTCATGAAAGACGAGGTCGTGCAGCTCGCCCGTGAAGGAACCACCGTGCTGTTTTCCACCCACATCATGGAGCAGGCGGAGCGCCTGTGCGATTTCGTTTGCATCATCGCGCGGGGCGAGAAGGTGGTGGACGGTCCGCTGGCGGAAGTGAAGCGCGGGCATGGGGGGAAGCACGTGATCGTGGCTCTCGAGCGCGCGTCTCTCCAGGCGGACAGGGTGTTGAGCGATCGGTCGCTCGTGCTCAAGGCCGACAGTTACGGGAAGTACGCCGAGGTCGAGCTCGTGCCCGACGCCGATCCGCAGCGTCTCCTCGCGGGTCTGGTACAGGCGGGCGCCCGGGTCAGCCGGTTCGAGATCGCGGAGCCCACGTTGAACAAGATCTTCATTGACCTCGTCGGGCCGGACGCGGTAACGGCGGCCGCGGAGGAGGGCGACCGGGATGCGTAAGATCTGGGTCGTCGTGCGGCGCGAGTTCCTGGAGAGGGTGCGGAACAAGTGGTTCGTGATATCGACGGTCTTGGGGCCCGTGCTCATGGCGGTGGCGATCTTTCTGCCGGCCTATCTACTCACGAAGACCGGCCGCACGCGCTCGGTAGTGGTGGTGGACGTGAGCGAGAGCCGCTTCGGGGACCGGTTGGTCGCGATGATGGGCGGGCTCGAGTCGGTCGAGGCGTCGGTCGTCCCGGTTCCGCTCGAGAATCTCGAGGCGGTGGCTGATTCACTTGCCAAGGTGGTGGGGGAGAAGGAGCGCGACGGCTTTCTGATCGTGACGGACGCCACCGTCAGTGACGGTTCGGTCGAGTATCGAGGAGCCAACGTTTCGTCCCAGAC
>JBHIEQ010000043.1:0-11629 GCA_046760725.1 Gemmatimonadales bacterium | reverse complement strand
CACCTCCGGGCTTGTGACCAGCCCCGCCCTCACAAAGCTCACGACACTGTCTTCCACGTGCTTCCAGCTCGACGAGTCGTCACGGTCGATTGCGACCGCCTCGCGAAGTACCGGCCGCATGAGGCTCAGGAAGATGGGTTGTGCCGCGATGCTCAGCGCCATGAGCCGGGCGTTGCCGGGCCGGATCGATCCGTCATGCTGGCCGGCTTCGATCAGCTCGACCAGCGTTCCGTGGTTCGCCCTCAGCACGCGCAGGGCGGCCGGGGGCATCGGCTGGTCCGACGCGAGCTGGTGCATGATGAGCCGCGGCAGCTCGGGGTGTTTGCCGAAGTATTCGAAGAACTTCCTGACGAGCCGCTCGAGCCGCTCGAGCGGCGGACCCGGCTCGCGGGATACCTCCTGGACCTGCGCCCGGAATGGCTGGGTGAGAGAGGTGATCACAGCCTCGTAGAGGGCTTCTTTTGATCCGAAGTGATAGGAGATCGCTCCGAGGTTGGCGCGTGCCAGACGCGCGATCGCCCTGACCGAGCTGCCCTTGTAGCCGTGCTTGGCGAAGAGATGGCGGGCGGCGGCGATCAGGGCCTGAGAGGTGCCGGTTTGCGTGTTCATACGTTTGTCTTAGTTCAAACGTATGTATCATTAGGCCGTCCGGTGCTGCTTGTCAAGCGATGAGGTGATGGGCCGTCTACCGGCGCCGCTTGAGCCAGTTCAGGGGATCGAGCGTGATCGGTAGCCCGTCGCGGCTCTGCCTGATCTGGAACTCGATGTGGGGCGCATTCTCCCACGTGGCGGCGCCGCCCGATAGACCGAGCCGAGTGCCGCGGCTCACGAACTGCCCCTCGATGACCTCGAGGCGCGAGAGGTAGGCGTACACGGTATAGAATCCGCCGCCATGACGGACGATCACTGCCGGTCCCCAGGTCTCGAGCGGCCGGGCGAGGTCCACTACACCGTCCGCGACCGCTTTGACCGGCGTGCCCACGGGGACGGCGATGCCGATTCCCTCATAGCGGATGCGGGTGTTGTCGGGCCCCTGTGCGCGACCCCAATTATAGAGGACCTCGCCCCCGTCAACCGGCCAATCGAGAGCGCCCAGGTCCGAGGTGCTGATGGATGCTTCGCCGAGTTCGACGCGGCCGGCCGCCAGGGCGCGGCGGCGTTCCCGCTCGAGCGCGGCCAGGATGTCGTTCAGCGTCTGTTCCGCGAGGGCCAGAGAATCGAGCCTGCTCGCGGTAACCTGTTGGGACGCCTGCGCCTGCCGGAGGCTCAGTTGCCGCTCCCGTTCCAGTTGCCGGTACCGGGTGAGTTCATCGCCGCGTTCGTCGCGGCGCCTGGTGACTGCGGTTCGCAGGCTGAGCAGCTGGCGCCGCTGATCGGCAATGCGGTCGCGCAGCTCCTCGATCTCGCGTACCAGCGCCCTGTCCTGGCGGCTCACGAGGTAGAGGTATTTGTAGCGGCTCAGGAGATCGCCGAAGCTTTCGGCACTCAGCAGTACCTGAAACGTCCACAGCGGCCCTCGCTTGTAGATCTCCACCAGTCGTCTCCTGAGCACCGCCCGTTTCTCGGCGTGCGCGTCCTGGGTGAGTACGAGGTCGAGGGTGGCGGTGTCGATCTGCTCGCTGAGCGAGAGAAGCTGGCGGTCCAGCTCGTTCACGATGCGGTTCGTGACGGTCTTCTGCCGCTCGAGGTTGTCGAGCTCGCCCTGAAGCGTGTGGGCCCTGTTGCGTAGGCGTTCCAGTTCTTGCTGCAGCTCGCTGCGCTCGCGCTTGATCGCTTCGAGTCGCTGCTGGTTCTGGCGGATGCGCCGCTCGACGTTCACCGCCTGTGCCGTGGCCGGCGCGGCAGTTAGAGCGAGGTGGGCGGTGAGTGGAAGGGCGAGTCCGAGGGCGCGCTTCATACCCGTTTGAGCTGGCGGCCCACGCTCGTGGCACTGGCCATGAAGCCGAGTGCGGTGCCGATCAGTACGATGGCGGATGCTTGCTGGGTGGTGAAGAACTGACCTAGCGCGAGTTCGGTGCTGACGGCGAAATACGCGGCGTAGCAGAGCGGGATCGCGACCCCGCCCCCCAGCGCGCCTTTCAGCGCCCCGTCCAGCAGGAACGGTCGCCGGATGAACCCGTCGGTCGCTCCCACGAGGCGCATGATGTGTATCTCGCGGCTGCGGGCGAGTACCGTCATCCTGATCGTCGTCCCGATGATGATCACGGCCGCGGCGGCGAAGCCCGCGCCCAGCACCAGCCCGACGACCGCCGCCACGTCACGCAGCCGATCCAGCTTCTGGACCCAATCGCCGCCGAAGCGCACGTCCTCGACGAAGCGAAATCCGGCGACCCGCTGGGCCACGCGGCTCACGTTCTCGATATCCCGAAAGCCCTCGCGGAGCCGTATCTCCAGTGATGCGGGCAGCGGGTTCGTAGTGAGGTCGTCGAACGCGCTCTGGAACTCCGCGAGCTCCTGTCGGGCCCGTTCCAGCGCTTCGTCTTCGGTCACGTAGTTGACGGACTCCACTTCCGGGAACGCCTGGATGTCCCCGATCGCCACGGTCACCGCCTCGACGGGGGTGCCGCGCATCAGGTACATCACGATCTCCACGCGCTCCGCCACCTGGTCAAGCGCACGTTGCGCGTTGAGCACCACCAGCCCGAACAGCCCCAACACGAACAGCGCGAACGCGATCGTCGTGACCGCCAGGAATGAGAGGACGGGCGCTCGCCTGAACGAGAAGAAGGTCTCTCTCAGGATCAGCCTCATCGCGCGGCTACTCCCTCGCGGCGATCATCGATGGCCGAATCGTACACCACTACGCCTTCCTGAAGCTCGATCGTGCGGTAGTCGGCGTGCCGCACGATGTCGAGGTCGTGGGTCGCCATCACGACGGCGGTACCGTTGGCGTTGATGTCGCTGAGAAGCTGGACCACACCGCGCGTGGCGCGCTCGTCCAGGTTTCCCGAGGGCTCGTCGGCGAGGAGAACGAGGGGGTTGTGGACCAGTGCGCGGGCGATCGCGACCCGCTGCTGCTCGCCCCCCGACAGCTCGCGCGGGTAGGCGTGGGCCTTGGCCGCGAGCCCGACCTGGGTGAGCGCACGCATCACTCTGGGGACGATGGCGCTTCGTCTCGTACCGGTCACCTCGAGGGCGAAGGCGACGTTGTCTTCCGCCGTTCGGTCCTCCAGCAGCCGGAAGTCCTGAAACACGATGCCCAGTCTCCGTCTCAGCTTGGGCACGTCACGCCGCTTGATCCTTCCTACGTTGTAGCCCGAGACGCGAACCTCCCCCGAGGTCGGTGCAATGTCGGCGTAGATCAGTCTAAGTGCGGTGGACTTACCCGCGCCCGAGTGGCCCGTCAGGAAGACGAACTCGCCCCTCGCCACGTGAAAGGTCACGTCCTTGAGCGCGAGAGCACCGCGCGGGAACGCCTTGAACACCTTGTTGAATCGGATCACAGCTTGAGCGCGCCGAGCGCCGTGTTGAAATCGGCTATGATGTCTTCCGCATCCTCGACCCCGAGACTCACACGGATGAATCCGTCGGGGATCCCTTGACGCTCCCGCTCTTCGGGGGTGAGCGCCGCGTGAGAGGTATAGCGCGGCTCCGATACGAGCGTCTCCACGCCACCCAGGCTCGGAGCGTGGGTTGCGAGCCGCAGCCTCCTGAGCACCGTGTCGGCTGCAGGTCCTCCGCCTTCGAGCATTAGGCCCACCATGCCCCCGAATCCGCCGAGCAGGCGCGCCGCCGTCGCGTGATCCGGATGCTCGGGCAGGCCGGGGTAGTGTGTGGTGGCGATGGCGGGGTGCTTGCTCGCCCACTGGGCGAACGCCTGGCCGTTGGCGTTGTGTCGCTCCATGCGCACGGCCAGGGTCTTGAGCCCGCGCTCGACCAGCCAGGCCGCGTGCGGGTCCAGTGCCTGTCCCCAGACCTTGAGGAGGCGGCGGACCTCCTCGACGACTGCTTCGCTTCCGGCCACGGCTCCCGCGATCACGTCGTCATGGCCGTTCAGGTATTTGGTGGCGCTGTGGATCACCACGTCCGCGCCGTGCTCCAGAGGTCGGAAGTTGACCGGGGACGCGAAGGTGGAGTCCACCAGCAGTGCGATCCCCCTCTCCTCGCAGAGCCGGGCTATGGGCGCGAGATCGAGCACCCGCATCAACGGATTGGTCGGCGTCTCCAGGAAGATCGCTCGCGTCGTGTCCCGCGCGGCGAGGCGCCAGTTACGCGCCTCGGAGGGATCCACGAAGGAGACGTCGATACCGAGCTTACCGAACTCGTTAGTGAACAGCTGGCGGGTGCCGCCATACACCCACTCGCTCGAGAGCAGATGGTCACCGGGCCTGAGCACCGCGAGGTGCGCGAGCGCAGTAGCACCCATGCCGCTCGAAAGGAAGATCGCGCGCTCCGCTCCCTCCAGGGCGGCCAGCTTGTCGGCCAGCTCGATCTGGTTCGGGTTATTGCCGTAGCGGGTGTACAGCACCTCGCCGGTCGATCCGACCTCGTTCACGAAGGTGCTGCTCTGGTGGATGGGCGTCGAGACCGGGGATCGCGGCCGCTTGCCCCGCGGCACCCCGTGTACGGCCCTGGTGGAGATTCCCTCGGGCTTGACCTTCATTGGGCGGCGAGCGCGACGTAGCCGTCGCCGCTCTGCTGCACCAGATGTCTCGCGAGCAACTCGTTCAGTGCCTGGCGCGCCGTGTCCGGCGGCACGCTCAGCCGTCGGGCCAGCTCGTCGGCCCCTCCGGCGCCCAGCTGGCACAGCGAGCCGAACACGCGTCGAGCTGTGTCTTGTACGGGCCCGAGCACCCTGAGGCGTCCGTCCCGGTCGCGGGCGACCACCGCCAGGCCGTGGCGCTCCAGCACCTGCTCAATCGCATGACAGTGGGACTCTGCAACGCCGCACAGGAGGAAATTACGTGCGCGGCCGTACCGGAGGAGCAGCTTCCCCACGATCTCATCGGCGCAGGAGATGTCCAGGCACCGGACCTCGCTGAAATCGATGACGGCCACCTGTCCACCCTCAGTATCCGCCAGGGCGCGTTCGATGCCGTTTCTCACGGCCTCGCCCGTGGGGCGGGTGACGAGATCGCCGTACAAAGTGGATACGGTGCTCTGGAGGATGTGCTTGAGGTCGATGTGTGGCATGATCCCTATTCGTCCGCCTGCGCCGGTACAATGATCAGCAGCTGGCTTCCGGGGAAGGCCGGAAGGTCGGCGGCGAGGGGTCTGTCATCGTCCCAGGGTGGCACGATCGATAGCCGCGCGGTTCCGCTCCTAACGCTGAGTTTGCCGGACCAGCGATTGAGATACCTCGTGACGCCGGCGAGTCCCTGTCCGCGGCCGGGGTCCCGAAACCGGCTCGCGCCCTGAAACACAGCCGCCTCGAGCGCCGTCGCATCCCCCCAGCGGTCACCGAATCGGGCCGCCTGCGTCGCCTCGAGCGAGCGGCGGAACCCCACTCCGGAGTCCGCTACACCGATGACCACCACGTTCCGACCGAGACGGCGGCGCCAGTTGTAGGACTGGACCGCCACCCAGCCCGACGTCCCGGCGTGCTCTACAATATTCTGACACGCCTCCGAAAGCGCCATAGCGAATCCCATCGTGGCCGCGGCGTCGAGGTTCAGCTCGTGTGTCAGGATGGCCTGACTCCGCTCCTGCACGATCTCCACGACCCCGTGGACGTCGTCCGTCCCTCTTATGGCAGTGATCTCCAAGAGAACGTCCGACGTGCCGGTCGGCACGACGCGCGGCACCTTGCCGTGGATCTCGAACCACGCCTGTGCCTGGTCAAAGAACCCCGCCCGGGCCCAGTAGTGTGCGACGTCCCGGTCCTGCGGGATGGCGAGGAGCGGTATCTCAGCGCCTCCCTCCACCACCGACTGGCCCGCCACGAGCAGGCCGACCAGGGCGTAAGGCGACGCCCATGTGGTGGCATGCGCGTCGAACAGCAATCGCGTCTCACCGGGTACCGCGCAGGCCCTGGCGAACTGGTCGAAGCTCCGGTGATCGAAGTGGCTCGGCACCTCCACGACGCGGGTCATCGGGGGACGATCTCCCTGCGCAGGTGGTACTGAAGCCCGGATGCCCCGCGATAGGAGAGGTTGCGTGCGGCCGCCTCGTTCGCGCTCTTGACGGCGTCCGGCACGCCGGCCCCGGCGATCAGTCCGGCGATCAGCGTTGCGCCGAATACATCGCCGCACCCGGTCGGGTCCCTGGGTTCGTCCACATGCGGGGGCTCGAGGCGCGCGGTGCGGATGGGGGCGGCGTTCGGCGCCCGCTTCCGGGACAGGAAGTCGAACGGTTCGGCCGCGAAGTACACGGCCCCACGCGGTCCGAGCGTCACGACGAGCAGTCCCACGCCTCGCGCCGAAGCGGTGGCCGCCACTTCCATGGGGTCGCTCGCGATCAGGGCCAGCTCGTCCTGGTTGAGCTGCACCGCGTCGAAGCACGCGAACCACTCTTCGACGTCGGGGAGTCGCCTGGGCGAGCGCATGCCGTCACCGCCGATCCCGAGGAATAGGCTGTGGAGGTCCACGTACAAGGGTCCGGTGAAGTTGTCGCGCAGGGCGCGTGCCGTATCGAGGTCCAGCTCAAAGCCGGAGATGAAATTGACGTAGATCGCGTCCAGATCCCGGACCAACGGGTCCAGCTCCGCCCAGGTCCAGGGAGGCACGCCGCCGGTCATGCACTCGGTGCGCCGACCTTCCGAGTCATACCGCAAGGTGACGCGATTGTTGGGTCGGAGCGTACCCACGAAACGGGTGGCCGCCGAGCGCTTGGTGAGGTGTGCGAGGAACGCATCGGCGCGTGCGGCGAGGTCGCGCCCCACTTTGATCACCGGCACCATCCGCCAATCCGGCGGGAGCGCCGCTTCCAGCGCCGCGAGCGCGTACGCGATCCCGCCCCACTCCTGGACGGGCTCGATCGATTCGTCCCATCCGTAGATCGTGTCCCATACCATGGTTCCGATGACGCCCAGCCGCACCTAGACCGCACCCCACTGCTGTGCCTTGAAGGCGGCCACCGCGCCGTAAACGCCGGCCCTCCCAGGGAGCGTACCCGGAACGATGCGCAGCCCCTCGACGGCGGGCCTGAACGCGCGGCGCGCCACTTCCGCTCTCAGGGGACGGAAAAGCTCCTCTCCCGCCTGTGTCACACCACCCAGGATGACCACCACCTCAGGATTGAAGATGTTGATGAGGTTCGCGACGCCGGTGCCCAGGAACCGCGCGGTGTCCTTGAGTACTTCGCGCGCGTACTCGTCGCCGTCCTGGGCTGCCTGATAGACGGTGTAGGCGGTGACGGCATCGAGGTTTCGTTCGACGTAATCGGGCAGGCTGCTGGGCGCTCCAGCCTCGATGCCCTCGACCGCCCGGCTCGCGATCGCGGTTCCCGACGCGTAGGCCTCGAGACATCCGTAATTGCCGCACTTGCAGCGGCGCCCCGTGGAGTCGATGCTCATGTGCCCAAACTCGGCTGCGATGTCACGGGAGCCGTGGAAGATCTTGCCGTCGAGCACGACCCCACCCCCGATGCCGGTCCCGATCGTGAGCCCGATGGCGAGAGAGGTCCCCTGTGCGGCGCCGCGCCACCACTCGCCGAACACCGCGCAGTTGGCGTCGTTGTCGAGTGTCGCCGGAAGCCCCACGGCTTCACTCACCCGGTCGCGCAAGGGAAAGTTGCGCCAGCCGAGGTTCGGCGTGAGCAGGACAACCCCGGTCTTGGTGTCCAGGGGGCCGGGCGCGCCGATGCCCACACCGACTACTTCGAGGGCTTCGCCCGCCGCGTCGCTCGCCTCCCTTCGTGACGCGTCGATCATCCGCGCAATCTGCTCCACGACACCGTCGGGGCCGTTCCGCCCGAGCGTCGGCTCCTTGTACACACCGTAAACCTGGGAGCCGTCCTCGGGGAGGGTCGCCACTACGGTGTTCGTGCCGCCAACGTCCACGCCAACTATGTATCGCACGTTCTTATTCTCCGTCACTCGACTTGTAGCACCGCCAGGAAGGCCTCCTGCGGGATCTCCACGCTGCCCACCTGTTTCATGCGCTTCTTTCCCTCCTTCTGTTTCTCGAGCAGCTTCCGCTTGCGCGTGATGTCGCCCCCGTAGCACTTGGCCGTGACGTTCTTGCGGAGCGGCCTGACCGTCTGCCGCGCAATCACACGCGTTCCTATGGCCGCCTGGATCGCCACCTCGAACAATTGGCGCGGGATCAGCTCCTTCAGCTTCTCCGCCACTCTCCGACCCCACTCGCGCGCCTTGTCTCGATGGATGATCACGCTGAACGCGTCGATCGCCTCCCCGTTGATAAGCATGTCCAGCTTGACGAGATCGTTGGGCCGGTACTCACCCAGCTCGTAGTCCATCGCGGCGTAGCCGCGCGTCACCGTCTTCAACCTGTCGTAGAAGTCCAGGATGATCTCGGCGAGGGGGAACTCCCAATCCAGCTCCACGCGCTTCGGGTCCAGATACTGCATCCTCAAGTACTCCCCCCGCCGCTCGCGCCCCAGCTGCATGATCGCCCCAATGTAGTCGGACGGTGCCGTGATGCGCGCCTTCACGTAGGGCTCTTGCATGTGGTCCAGCTCGCTACCGGTCGGGAGCCTCCTGGGATTCTCGATCACGAGTATCCGCCCGTCGGTGAGGTGAGCGTGATACTCCACGCTGGGCACGGTCGTGATCAGGTCCAGGTCGAACTCCCGCTCCAGCCGCTCACGCACGATGTCCATGTGAAGGAGCCCGAGGAACCCGCAGCGGAAACCGAAACCGAGGGCGGCCGATGTCTCGGGCTCGTAGTGGAGCGACGCGTCGTTGAGCTGAAGCTTCGCAAGCGCGTCGCGCAGCTCCTCGTATTGATTCGAGTCCGTCGGGTAAAGTCCGGCGAAAACCATGGGACGGATCTCCCGGTAGCCCGGCAGCATTTCCCTGGCCGGCTGGCGCGCGTCGATCACGGTGTCGCCCACACGTGTCTCGTCTACGCCGCGGATGTTGGCCACCACGTAGCCCACCTCACCCGCCTCGAGGCGCTCGGTGACCCTCCGGGAGAGCTGTAGGTAGCCTACCTCGGCCACCTCGTAGTGGTCTTCCGGGTGCGAACCGAACGCTATCTCCATGCCCTTCTTCATAGACCCGTCCACTACGCGAATCGAGGGAATCGCCCCGCGGTAGCGGTCGTAGTAGGAGTCGAATATGAGAGCCCGGAGCGGCGCTTCGGAATCTCCCGCGGGTGGAGGCACGCGTTGGACGATGGCCTCGAGCAACTCGGGAATGCCGGTTCCTTCCTTGGCCGAGATGTGGAGGATTCTCTCGGGCTCGACGCCGACCAGCTCGCTGAGCTCCGCAGCCCTCCGCTCGGGCTCGGCCGCGGGGAGATCGATCTTGTTCAAGACGGGAATGATTTCGAGTCCGGCATCGAGGGCAAGCAGCAGGTTGCCCACCGTCTGCGCCTGAATTCCCTGACTGGCATCCACCACGAGGATCGCCCCCTCGCAGGCATTGAGGGAACGGGAGACCTCGTACGTGAAATCGACGTGACCCGGCGTGTCGATGAGGTTGAACTCGTAGAGGGAGCCGTCGGCAGCACGGAAGGTCATGCGTACGGCGTTCAACTTGATCGTGATGCCGCGCTCGCGCTCGAGGTCCATCGTGTCGAGGACCTGCGCCCGCATCTGCCGCTTCTCGACGGTATGCGTCGCCTCGATCAGGCGGTCGGCCAGCGTGGACTTGCCGTGATCGATGTGAGCGACGATCGAGAAGTTGCGGATGTGGTCCCGGCGCATGGAGGAGAATATACTCCGGGAGTTATCCCCCCATCCTCTTCCGGACGATCTCCAGGATCTCCCCCTCCTTCTCGAGCGCCTCGCGCTCCATCAGCTCGGCCTTTCCCACGAGTTCATCCGCGTACTTCCGGTCCGAGAGTTCGGCAGAGTTTATCCTGACGTTGAGCACTGCGCCGCGCACCGCCGCCGCCGCGCACAGGGCACCAACCCCCGCGTCCGACACCGAGCTCTCGAGGCCGTGCTCGGCCATCTGCGCGATGACGTCCATCGACTGGTAGGCCGTGTCGGCGATGTCCATCGGCACTTCCATCGCCCGCTTCGTCGCCGCCTCGAGAGCTTTCTCCTTCGCAATACGCTCCTGGTCGGTCGTCGCCGGCATCCGATGTGCCGCGAGAACCGCGTCGAACGCCTCCGCGTCGTCGTCCACCAGCCGCAGCAGCTCGGCGTAGCATCGCTTAGCGTGAACCGCAACGTCCGAGAACTCCTCCCAGCGGTCGTCCCATCCACGCTTGTGAGAAGAGAGGTTCGCGACCATCGCCCCAAGGGCCGCCCCCAGAGCGCCCACTGCGGCCGCGACCGAGCCGCCTCCAGGTGCAGGAGACTCGGATGCCACATCCCCGACGAACGCGGCCACCGAACGATCCACACGTTTGGCCGGACAGTCCTTTGCCAGACGATACTCGATGATTTTCTCCTCCGGTTTGAAAGGGTAGAGATCATTCAGACCCAGCGATCTCGCGGCGATCTTGACGATCTCCCGCTCGGAGACACCGAGCGAACGCCGCTGCTTCTTGAGGAAGTACTCGCCCGCGTCGAGCACGACTTTGAGCGGGACGAGCCCCACGATCTCGGAGCCCGTGACGCGGAGGCCCCTCGCCTCAGCACTGCGGCACACCTCGTCGAACGCCACGTGAAGTGGAGTGACGCTCAGGTTCGTGAGGTTCATCGAGACCTGGGCGATACCGTACTCCTCGATGTACCAACCGATCGCCTTCACGCTTTCGAGGCTGCCGGGGATCCATACCGGCTCGCCGTGTTCGTCGCGCACAATCTCGCCGGTGAGCGGGTCTCCGGCGCGCTTCATGCGACCGCGCTCGCGCACGTCGAACGCGACCGCGTTGGCGCGTCTCGTGGAAGTGGTGTTAAGGTTGACGTTGAAGGCGACTAGGAAATCCCTGGCGCCCACCGCCGTGGCTCCCGCCCTCGCGTTGAACTCCGCGGGGCCGAAGTCCGGCCGCCAGGCGGGGTCGGCCAGCTTCTTCGGGAGCCCCTCGTACTCGCCCGAACGCACGTCGGCGAGGTTGCAACGCTCGGGGCTCAGCGCCGCGTGCTCGTAGCAATAGACGGGGATCGCGAGCTCCTCACCGATTCGCTTGGCCAGGGCGCGCGCCAGCTCGGCCGTCTCCTTCATCGTCACGTTCGCTATCGGCACGAGGGGACAAACGTCCGTCGCGCCGAAGCGCGGGTGTTCTCCCCGGTGCCGCCGCATGTCGATCACCTCGGCCGCCCGCTGGGTGGCTCGGAATGCCGCCTCCACCACCGCCTCGGGGGTGCCTACGAAGGTCACCACCGTGCGATTCGTGGCGCGTCCCGGGTCCACGTCGAGCAGTGTGACGCCCTCCACGGACTCTATGCGGTCCGTGATCTCGCGGATCACGGCCTGGTCCCGACCCTCACTGAAGTTGGGAACGCACTCTAACAGTCGGTCCGTCACGGGTTATCTCCCCGGGCCCCGTTTCCACGAGTCACTTGGCTCCCAAGGTACCGAGTTCGTCGTCGTAGGTGAACACGGGGGCCAGCGGCCCTCCGGTGCCTGATCAGCTGTCCGGCGGGATGAGCAATGGAACGATTTGGCGCC
>JBHIEQ010000042.1:0-12009 GCA_046760725.1 Gemmatimonadales bacterium | reverse complement strand
GGTACAGCCTCACGTCGGTCAGGCGCAGCGCCGGGGGCAGAGTGTCGGCGTCCACGTCCAGGACGTCCACCGCCGGGTAGTCCGGCAGTCTGCGAGGATCCACCACGAAGAAGAACCGTCCAGACTCGAAGTCGAGGTCGCGCAGCTCGACGTTCACCGGCTGCATCGCTTCCTCACGCATGGTGAACGACCTCGAGCGCAGCGAGCTGCCCTTCTGCTGAGCCAGCACCGATGTGACTTCGAGAGCGCCTATCCGGGCCTCGGCCTGCACGCCGAACGAGTTGGAGGGAATCGCCGCCGTGATGAAGCGCGACGGAGGTGTGCGAAGCGAGACGTTGCCCACCTCGACCCGGCGCAAGATCTCGCCGTCCAGGCCCTGGTACCAGACATTGATGTTGTTGTTTGCGTCGAACTCGCGTTCGCTGTCGAAGTCCACGTTGAGATTGAGCCGCTCGCTCACTACCCCGCCGGCGCGAACGCGAAACTGCTGAGCGAAGGACGGCGTGGAGAAGCCACCCGCGCAGCCCAAGGCCGCGCTGGAGAGATCGAGAGACGTGCAGCGCTCGTTGCGCAGCCGGTCAACCTTCATCTCCATGTGTGCGCTGACCTCGAGCCCCACGGTCGAGAGGGGTGACTGGGTCCGGGTCGGGCCCCGTGACCCGAGCGCTCCCGCCACGCGGCGCCGTCTTCCCTCCCAGCGGGATCTAGCCAGCCGGTCCCTGACGCCCTCCGCCCACCGGGCGGCTGCCAGTGTGGGCGTAAGGTATTGCGCGAACCCCAGGGCGGGCACGCCGGTCTCAAGAACGGGCACTCCGCCCGATATTGGGAAGGCGAGGCGCACGCCGACGAGCCCCGTAGCACGGGTGGCACCCTGAGCGGGCGCCTGGGCGCCGACCGCGCCGGCGCCGGCCAGGTAGAGCAGCGCGGCTCCGCCCAAAGAGCGGCCAAGCGACACTTTCAGCCGCCTCCCGGGGTACGCCTTGTTGGGGACATCGGGCCGGACTATAATGCCCGCCCCCGGCAGTTCACGTACAGCCAAGCCAGGGCGGAGCGTGAAAGTTCTCAGCCGATATCTGCTGAAGCAGCATCTATTGCCGTTCGTGTTCGCCCTGTCGGCGATGACGGGGATAATGCTGCTCAACCAGATAGCCCGGCGTCTGGAGGAGCTGCTTGGTAAGGGGCTGCCCTGGACTGTGGTCGTCGAGTTCTTCGCCCTCACGATCCCCTTCATCGTGGCCATGACACTGTCGATGGCCGTGCTGGTCGCTGTGCTATACACCGTCAGCCACATGGCCGCGGATCACGAAGTGACCGCGATGCGGGCCGGCGGCATATCCCTGGGTCAGATCCTGAGACCGCTTCTCGCGGCCAGCGTGGTGGTGACCGTAGTTGCGTTCGTCTTCAGCGATCAGATCCTACCTCGCACCAACCACCGGCTTCGAAGCCTGATGACCGACATCTATCGTACGCGGCCGACGTTCTCACTCAAGGAACACGTGATAAACGAGGTGAAGCAAGGGCGACTGGCGCTCCGCGCCGCCGAGATCGACCAGTCCACCTACCGGATGCGCGACGTATCGGTGTTCAACTTGGGTAATTCTCAGCAGTGGCAGGTCGTGTACGCGGACAGCGGGCGGCTGTCGTTCGCGCCCAACCAGGAGGACCTGCACCTGACACTGTACGACGGCACGGTCCACGAGTTCGACCGGAGGGATCTAGGGCGTTTACAGCAGACGGCCTACCGCCGTCAGGTGATCAAGGTGCCTGGAGTCGGTGGCGACTTCGTCCGGCGCGAGGGCGACACGTACCGCGGCGACCGCGAGATGGGCGTGTGTCAGCTCGAAGAGGTGGTTCGGTCGGCGCGCAGCAATGCTCGTGTCGCCGATCTCCGCACCGAGCAGGCCCGGCTCAACGGCCTGCGGTCGCTCGTCGGGCTCGCTCCCGTCGAGTTCGACACGCTGGGTACGTCGGACCCTCCGAGCCTCTACTGCGGGGCGCTCAAGCGGTTTGCCGCCTGGCTCTTGCCGGCCGAGCTCCGAGCAGGCCAGCAGCAGGAGCGCGACAGTGTCGAGCGGCGCCTCGTCGAACGTTTCAACGAACCGGCGCGGCGAGCTTACGTGTCGGGAGTCATTCCGCGCAACACTCTGAACGAGGTTCGCATCTTCCAGGACCGCGCGCACAGTGCGCGCATAACGGCGGCGGTCTATGCAGTGGAACTGCATAAGAAGTATGCGATACCGGCGGCGTGCATCGTGTTCACCCTGGTGGGCGTCGCGATGGCGTTGCGCTTCCCACGCGGCGGGGTCGGCCTCGTGGTAGGAGCGAGCCTCGTGATCTTCACCGTCTATTATGTGGGTCTGATCGGCGGCGAGTCGCTGGCGAACCGGCTCATCGTCCCGCCTTTCTGGGCGATGTGGACACCCAATATCGTGTTCGGTTTGGGCGGCCTGATCGCGTTGAGGGCGGTGCAGCGCCAGGGCGTCGTGATTTCGCGGACGGCGCGAGAGGAGTCGAAACCGGCCCCGTGAGGTTGCGGGTGCTCGATTTGTATCTACTCCGCGAGTGGCTGCGGATCTTCGGGGCCACGGCGCTGGGGTTCCCGCTCGTCGTGATGCTCATCGAGCTGACCGACAACCTCGCGGAGTATCTGGCACGGGGGCTCGCACCCGGCGCAATTGCGGTGGCGTACATCTACAGCCTGCCCGACAAGATCTTCCTCGTTCTCCCGGCCGCGGTCCTGTTCGCGACGCTCTTCAGTGTCGGCAGCATGAACCGATACTCCGAGATTGCGGCGGCGAAGGCGTCCGGGGTCTCGTTCCGCCGCATCGTGGTGCCCGTGTTCGGCGCGGCGGTTGCCGCCGCTCTCATCGGTCTCGTCGTGGGGGAGGTGGCTCCACCCGCTACGCGGCGCCAGCTCGAGCTCTTGGAGGCGAGGGAATCTCGGCCGCAACAGGCGCGCTACAACTTCGTGTTCCGCGCGGAGGAGGGCTGGACCTACATCGTGCGCGAGCTGGACGTCACGCGGCAGCGGGCTCACGATCTGGTGCTCGAGCGTGAGGGAAGGGGGACCCAGTACCCAACGCTATCGGTTCAGGCGCGCCGGGCCCGATTCCGCGACTCGACCGAGCAGTGGACGTTGCAGGACGGCCGGTTTCGAGTTCTGGCCGAGGAACGGCCCGCGTCCATTTTCGCATTCGACTCGATGCGGCTCCGGAGCTTCGTCGAGACCCCCGAGGAGCTGCTGGTCGAGCCCAAGAGGCCGGAACAGATGCGTTACGCGGAGTTGGGGCGCTACATAGACGCGCTTGAGCGTTCGGGCGGGGACGGACGGAAGCTGAGGGTCGGCCAAGCCCTGAAGATCGCGGTGCCGATGACGTGCCTGATCATCGCATTGTTCGCTGCCCCACTGGTCACTGCCGCGCCCGGTGCCGGCGGCGCGCTCGGTGTGGCCCTGGGCCTCGGCACCACGATCGTGTTTCTCACACTGGTCCAGCTCTCACGCGCCCTCGGTGGGAGCGGACTCGTGAACCCCACTCTTGCGGCCTGGCTCCCCAACATGGCATTCGGCGGCGCCGGGTTGTGGCTGTTCAAGCGGGTGAGGACGTAGGGGGGGTCACGCATCCCTTCCTCTTCGACCTCGATCATCGCTTCAGTGATCTTTTCGATGAGCTAGACCTTCTGTTCCTTGGAGAACACTCCCTCGATGACCTTCACGGTGGTGAACGGCATGGCGATCTCGCTCCCTCTGTTAGATGGGTCGAGACGGCTGTGTGTCAGGTTCCCTCAGCGGTCGGCTATCCAACAGCGCCGCGAGTGTGGACTACGAGGATCGGGGAAGTCGTGATCGGCTTCGCGCTACACTTGCGGGGCGCGCCGCAATGCTACGGATTACCCGGGTTGCGCCCGGTCCCCTTGAAGAACGTGTAGCAAAAGGTTCCACTGTCCGAGGTCGCGATACTCCTCAGGTGCGCGAGACCGGCGCGCCACTCCGCCCGCGTCATGAGCCCCTCGCTCAACGCTCGCCTCTCGACACCCTCCACCATGGGTACAATCGTCTTCGCTACGAAACGATCCATCCGGTCCGGATGACTTGCATCGGCGTAGATCATGCGTGGCGACACAGCTACGTCCTCGAACCCCGCCGCGCGCAACAGCGGGTACAATCGACGACCGACGAGGGAGTCGCCCCCGAGCATCGCCTGCACCTCGATCAAACACTCCCACGCCCGCCGCGCGGCGGGGTGTCGCGGACTGAAGTAACAGGAACCGTGATCTCCTTCCACCACGGTAATGCTCCCGCCAGGCTTTAGCACTCCCTTCACAGCCAACAGCGCGCGCAAGGGATCAGTCATGTGTTCCAGGACGTACGAGACGAAGAGGTGCTCGAATATGGCCGGGCGGAACGGAAGTGCGAACAGATCCGCCGCAAGAAGCCGAACGTTCCCGAGATGCTTCGTGCGAACACGCGCCGCAGCCTGGCGAACGGAATTCGGTACGACGTCGAATGAGATGAAGCGGCTCCCGGGGCTGCGGCCCGCTATGGTCTCGGTCTGGGCGCCTACGCCGCACGCCACTTCGAGAATGCGAGCGCCGGGCGGGTAGATCGTGTCATGATGGATCAGCTCGCGGACCGACGCTGCCTGGTCTTCTAGGCGTTGAGCCTCTCGCTCAGAATAGCCATGCACGTACGAGTCTGCGGATCGGACTTTCATGACCAACTCATGATGCCGGCTGAGAATATTGCCGCGGCTGGCTCGTATCCGGAATGCGTTCAGTTTGCGCCCAGTTTGACCGGGGCGCCAGCGGAACGATGCTCGAGGTGGAAACGACCCTTCGTTAGGCTCAGCGGGGTTCCCATTCGGTCGGCGGCCGACCCCTAGACGGCTGGAGGGGCATGGGAGCAGGCAACTAGCGTGTCAACGCTGGAGACCGTGACGTCGAGGACCTTGTCGGCGCTTTCAGCGCACGCGGTGAGGAGGACTGCCATCCGGGTGGCTACCACGACGGGCTGAATGGTGAGCGTATGCGGAGTCACTCCCGCATGCCGGCGCGACCCGGCCGGAATCAGCCTGAGCGGCATAGCGGGCTATCAGGCACTCGATTCGCTGCATATCACCGCTCCTGGGCTCCCACCTGCAACAGGCCAACGACTTGCCGCGGCGGCCCTGGATTATTCAAACGCCGGAGCACGCTGCATATCATGCAGCCCCAATTCTCCGTGGTAAAGGGAGCCACGCCTCGCTGAGAGCGATTCGCGACGAGCAAGGACGCGAAGGGCGCGCAAGCCGACGCCCAGTGGCACCACAAGTGCCCCACTAGCGCGCCGCCTCGCGACGAATAGCATTCGGGGTCCGCCGCGACACCAACCCCCGACCAGGATCAACTGATGGAAACGTTCGGCTGGGTCTCCATCCTGCCACCCATCGTCGCGATCGCGCTCGCGATCAAGACGAAACAAGTCTATGTGGCCCTCGGCCTCTTCGTATGGCTCGGCTGGACGATCATGAACGGGTGGAACCCGGTTGACGGCCTGATCGAGTCCGTCGAAGTCTATATCGCGGCGGTGACGGATCTCGACAACGCCCGGGTGTTGCTGTTCAGCGCCTTGATCGGAGCGATGATCACCTACACCCAAGCATCTGGTGGAATGGAGGGATTTATCAATTGGGTCGAGGGCAGGGGTCTCACCGGCTCCAAACGATCCGTCGGCCTGCTCACCGTCGCAGTCTCGATGTCCGTCTTCCTCGAGTCGAACTTCGGGCTCCTCGTCTCGGGCTCGGTAGCGCGCCCGCTGTTCGACAAGATGAAGATCTCCCGCGAGAAACTGAGCTATATCATCGACGCCACCTGCTCCCCCAAGACCATACTCATACCGCTCAACGCATGGTTCGCCTACGTGATCGGACTTCTAGCGGCACAGGGCGTCCGGAGCCCGGAACTGCTGTTCTATGAGACGATCCCGCTCAACTTCTACGCGATCCTCGCTATCGCCCTGGCGGTCGGCGTGATCGTGACCGGAATCGACCTGGGTCCGATGCGCGCTGCCGAGAGGCGGGTCGCGGTGGAAGGGAAGCTGCTGAGGGACGGAGCGAAGCCCATGGTATCGACCGAGGTCACGACGCTCCGCGCGCCCGCGGGCACGCCGCAGAGAGCGATAAACATGGTGCTGCCCATCGCCGTCATGGTGGCCACCGTGCCCTTCGTGTTGTGGCTCACCGGAGAGGGGAACCTCAAACAGGGTAGCGGCTCGCAGGCAGTCCTGTGGGGCGTGATACTGGGGCTCCTGGTTGCGGCCGTCGCCTACCGGCTCCAGGGGATCATGTCGCTCGAAGACATGAGCCAGAACCTGATCAAGGGAATCCAGGGCCTCGTACCGCTCGTGATCGTCCTCTCACTCGCGTTCGCGATCGGCATCACGACGCGTGAGCTCGGCACCGGGGTATTCGTCGCCGGGGCCGCTCAGGCCGCGCTGCCCGTGGGTTTCATCCCGGCGGTGGTGTTCCTGCTCGCGTGCTTCATCGCGTTCGCGACCGGGACCTCGTGGGGTACCTTCGCCATCATGATCCCCATTGTCATCCCGATGGTGGACATGCTGGGACTGCATCCCGCGCTCACGGTGGCCGCGGCACTGGGTGGAGGAATCTTCGGGGATCACTGCTCACCCATCTCGGACAGCACGATCGTAGCGTCGATGGTTTCGGCGACCGACCACATCGATCACGTGAACACACAAATCCCTTATGCGCTCGTGGCAGCCGCCGGAGCGACCATGCTGTTCCTGGTATTCGGCTTCGTGCTGTGAGAAATTGCGTTCCATGAAAACACTACGACTTCTGGCCTTCGTTGCCGCCGGTTTTGCCTACGCCGTGATCGTCCTCGGATACGTGGTGAGAATCACGGGTTCCGGAATGGGCTGCGGCGACGACTGGCCGCTATGCAACGGCAGAATCATCCCGCCCCTCGACCAACTCGAGACGGTGCTCGAGTACGGCCACAGGCTGGCCGTGCTCGGCCTGTCGGCACTCGCCTTGCCCCTCGCCGTGCTCGCCTACCTGAACAGAGATCACACCGGTGGCCTAGGTCGGGGTGGGACTCTCCGACCCGCGGTCGCCGGTCTGATACTCCTTGTCCTTCAGGCGTTGATCGGCGCACTCGCGGTGAAGCTCGAACTTCCTCCCTGGACGGTGATCGTGCACCTCGGCATCGGGCTCGCGCTCCTGGCGGTGCTCATGACAGTAGGGCTCAGAGCCGGCCGTCACCTGGGCATCACTGCGCCACCCGCGGGTCAGGACCTCGTACCCAACCGCCTCCTGATCGCAACGCTCGTGATCGGTGTGCTCGCGCTCATGTTGGGCGGCCTGACGGCCAACCTGGGGGCGGCCGCAGCATGCCAAGGCTTCCCGCTCTGCACTGGCCAGCTGTGGCCGGCCGGTGGTGAGAGCGGCCTACCGCACATTCACTGGACCCACCGCCTGCTGGCGTACGCGTTCTTCGTCACTTCTCTGCTGTTCGCCGTCAAGCTCACCCGCCGCGGAGCGAGCGCCCGACTGGCCGTTGCCGCATGGGTGGCGTTCGGAACGGTCGCGGCACAAGTGATCGTCGCCGCGATAATGGTGCTCGCCTACCTGCCGCCCGTATGGCGGGCGCTCCACGCGGTCGTGGGGACGCTGGTGTGGGTAGCGCTGGTGTACGTGGCCTGGCTCGCCCTCGCGGGACGGGAAGAGCCCGTTCCAACGGCCGGAGCGACCAGGGAGCCTTCGACCGGCTGAGAGCCCCTCGCCGGGATCGTCCGGCTCACTCAGCCCGCGAGAATGAGCGCTTGCTGCGGCTCCTTGGGCGTGACCTCCGGGCCGCCCGAGGCGAGATGGACGTTTATCTCACTCCGCATGCCGAACCGCCGCGGGAAATAGACACCCGGTTCGACTGAGAAACCCACCCCGGGCAGGAGCTCGCGCGTGTCGTGGGTCTCCGTGTCGTCGAGATGGGGCCCCGAACCGTGGAGGTCGAAGTCTATAGAGTGGCCTGTGCGGTGGGCGCAGGCCTCCAACAGGCCGTAGCGCCCTATCACCTCGCGTGCGCGCCGATCCAGGTCGGCCCCCGTGAGCGTAAGGCCTCCCTCTCGAGAATCGCGCAGGCTCGAGACCACGGTGTCCCGGGCCTCTTTGACCGCGCTCCAGGCACGTGCCATCTCGTCGGGCACGTCGCTACCCGCGAACCCCATCCACGTCTGATCGGCCCACATACCGTCGGGTGAATGGCGCGCCCAAAGGTCGATCAGCACGACCTGCCCCGCTCCAAGCCGATCCTCGCGACCGGCTTGCGGCGCGAAATGAGGGTCGGCGGCGTGCGGGCCGAATGCCACGATCGGGGGATCTTCCAAGGTCCAGCCCGCACGCTCGATGGCGCCGATCAGCTCTTGCTGCACGGCGAGCTCGGAGGCGTTCCCCACCTCTCGCACGGTGCGCGCGACCGTGGTGCGCGCGATGCCAGCCAAGCTCTCGGCGACCTCGCGGTGCTGAACCAGCTCTCGCTCGGACCACCGCGCCGCGAATTGAGTCACGAGCGACGCCGAGGGAACGATCGTCGCTCCGAGCCGCCGCAGCAGCTCAATTGCTCCTGCGGGCACGCGATCCAGATACGGCACGCCGTTCTCTAGCGACACCTCCATTGCGATCCGCCTCCCGTGGACCAACGCGCCCAGGTAGTGGTGCAGCTCTTCCCAGGTGGTATAGACGTCCATGGTGCCAGGGAAATCGGAGAAGATCGGGTGGTCGATGCGGTGAATGACCGCGCGGGGCTCCCCGATCGCGGGGAGCATGATGAACACGCGCCTCGTAACCATCCCGGCGTGTCCGATCACGCGGCCCGCGACCGGGTTCACGCCGTGGAAGTCATAGAGAAACCAGCCGTCCAGGCCGCGAGCCCGGAGCGTCTCTCTCAACTCGGGAAGATCCAGTCTATCAAGCAGGCCCATGGACCGCTCCCGTCAGTGTACCGGAGGTATGCCAGCGACAAGCTCTGTCTCCTCGCCCCACACAGCTGTCATGCAATAGAGCCCCGTCGAACTCGGTGAAGGTCGCGAGGATCGCTCCGACCGCCGCGCCGTAGAACTTGCACGCGCTCCCGTCGGGCGTCGCTTCCACCGACAGGCTGTGCGCGGGCTCGGCCACCAGACGCCGGCCCTCTCTGAAGAGTGCAATGCCGAAGACGCGCTCGAGCACTCGCCGGGCAAGGACTCTGCCGAGGGCGTTGCGCGATGCTCTCGGAAGGAGCCCTTGCAGCACGCGCGTCAGCTTCCCGATCCGGTTGATCCCCTCTCGCGCGGCTCTTCGCCCGGCATCGGTGAACACGAGTCCCGCATCAGCCCGCCGCGCCACCAGTCTTAGCAGCGCCTCGACTTCCTGCGGCTCGACGCGCGCCTCGCGCGCCGCGAGAGACCGGAAGCGCTCGATCTGCGCCTGAACGGTGCGACTGGTTCCCAGCTTCTTCTTCGCCAGCTCCTGATGCACCGCCTCCACATCTTCCGGCCGCGGCTCGTCGAGCGCTCGTACTGTCTCAAGCACCGCCAATGGGATGACAGCGTGAACGCCGGTCGAGTGTCGAGTAGGCACTGGGGAGGAGCGAACGGGTCTCGTGGAACGGCGCGCAAGTTAGCCCAGGCGCTCTTCCGGGGCCAGACCCATTGCTTCTAACCGCGCCAGGGACCATTCTTCGCCGCCGGTGGGCGTATCGCGCGTGTCTCTGGAGAAAGGGAGCTGGGAGTTGGCCGATAAGCCTGACGACAAGCGCAAGGCATTCGAGGAGGAAGCCCTCCCCCATCTGGACTCCGTGTATCGTGTTGCGCTGCGCCTGGCGGGGTCGGAGGCCATGGCCGAGGACCTCACACAGGAGACGATGCTCAAGGCCTTTCGCGCCTGGCATCAGTATGAGCGCGGCACCAACGCGCGCGCGTGGCTGCTGACGATACTGCGGCACACCTTCATAAACCAATACCGCAAAGCGCAACGCTCCGGTAGCTCGATTGACATTACCGAAATCGAACCGTACTCCGTGTTTCACGAGGTGCAGGACGCCGACCCCGAAGGGCGGTTCTTCGACCAGATAGTAGACGAGGAGGTCATCCGGGCGATCGATGCGCTGCCCGACGAGTTCCGCGAGACGTTGATTCTGAGCGACCTGGAAGGTCTGCCTTACCAGGAGATCGCCAAGATCACGGAAGTCCCCGTGGGTACCGTCAAGTCACGGCTGTTCAGGGCGCGCCAGGCTTTACAGAAGGTGCTGTACGACTATGCCCGCGAGATGGGCTACATCAAGGGAAGGACCGAGGGATGACCACTGAGCCGCGCCAGATCGACTGCAGCGAGGTCGCTCAGCGTCTGTATGAGTACCTCGACGGAGAGCTCACGCCCGAGCGCGATTCCGAAGTGCGCCGTCATCTGGATCAATGCGTCAGGTGCTTTGGACTGTGGAAGTTCGAGGATGGGTACTTGCGGTTCCTCGAAGCGCGCGGCCGGGCCAAGAGTGCCCCTGAGCCACTGAAGCGCCAGATCCTGGACCAGATCCTCTTCGGTGGGGGGGGTGGGGGGGGTGGGGGGGGAGGACCAGCGATCTGAACCCTCTGGTCGCGGTCACTCTCGCGGCGCTGTTCTCGGCTCTCGCGTGGCGCGTGCGCTGGCTCACGGGCGGAGGTGCCACAGCCGGTACTCTCGTGGCCTCACTGGTCTTCACGGGATCCGGCTTCTCCGGCGCGATCCTGCTCACCTTATTCTTTGTCTCCGGCAGCTTGCTCACCCGAGGGGAAGCTTCCTCGCGCCCCCGTACGGCGACTCAGGTGCTCGCGAACGGTCTGTGGGCGGCGCTGGGCGGCCTGCTGGCCGGCGCCGGCCTCGCCCCCGGCTGGACCGTGCTCGCCGCCTCGCTCGCGGCCGCCCAGGCGGACACCTGGTCCAGCGAGATCGGAACACGGTGGGGCGGGACACCCAAGATGATCACGAGCGGGAAGGCAGTGCCCCGGGGGACTTCCGGCGGGATATCAGCTTTGGGTACTACGGGAGGTGTAGCGGGTGCGTTCGTCATGGCGGGCTCGTTTCTGGCGCTGGGCGGCCGCGCTCCACAAGCCGCGGCGGCTCTTGTGGGAGGAGTCGGCGGAATGTTTGCCGACTCACTCCTGGGGGCCACGGTTCAGGGGCGCTACCACTGCGATGCGTGCGGCCTGGACACCGAGAACCGGGTGCACCGATGTGGGGCGTCTGCGCGCCTCACCGGCGGTCGACGGTGGATAGACAACGACGCGGTGAACTTTCTGGCCACGGGCGCGGGTGCGCTCGCGGCGCTCGCCCTCTCAGGGTTGGCGTGAGATCGACTTGGATGATGGAACGCAAACCGCCGGTAATGCTACGTCAGAGGGCCCGAGCGATGTCCGGCGCCGCGTAGGTGATCACGATGTCCGCTCCGGCGCGCCGGATGGATAGCACCGCCTCCAGCATCGCCCGGTCGCCGTCCAGCACGCCCTCCCGGGCCGCCAGCCTCAGCATGGTGTACTCGCCGCTCACCTGATAGGCGGCGATCGGCCCTCCGAACCGCTCCTTGGCGCGCCGCACGATGTCCAGATACGGCATGGCCGGCTTCACCATGACGATGTCCGCGCCCTCCCGGAGATCGAGCTCGATCTCGCGCATCGCCTCGTCGGAGTTGGGGGGATCCATCTGATATCCCCTACGGTCGCCGATCTGAGGCGCGCTATCGGCGGCTTCGCGGAACGGACCGTAGAATGCGGAGGCGTACTTCGCGGCGTAGGACATGATGGGTACGTGCTGCATGCCCGACTCGTCGAGCGCCCGGCGTATCGCGGCCACGCGGCCGTCCATCATATCGCTCGGCGCCACGATATCCGCGCCTGCCTGTGCCTGTGAGGTGGCGGTGCGCGCGATGAGCTCCAGCGTCCGGTCGTTGTCCACCTGATCCTCGACCAGGATCCCGCAGTGCCCATGGGACGTGTACTCGCAGAGG
>JBHIEQ010000041.1:0-12161 GCA_046760725.1 Gemmatimonadales bacterium | reverse complement strand
ACATAGTGACGCCCCAGCCACTCGAGCACGCTCGCCTTGAATTCGGTTTCGGGAGCGGCCGAAGACAGCGCTTCGAGTGCGGCTCCTACGTCCGGACCCAGCGGCTCGCGGTACAGCGGCCGCATCGGCGCATCGAGCGGGCGGTCGGAGAGCGCAACTCGCTCGATCCGGTGGCCTGAGTTGAGGAGATAGAAGTGGTTGGCCTCGCGAAGGTCGTGATCGTCGCCGCCCACCCAGAACACAGGGACGACCGGTTCCCCCATTCGGCGCTCGAAGAGCCGCGCAAGGGCAACGGCGGACAGCGCCTTGTACACGGTATAGATGGGGCCGGTGAACAGACCGGGCTGCTGCCCCGTAGTAACACATCGGGCGCCGCCGAGCAGGCGCTCTAAGTTCGCGAGCCCTTGGCCCGTCCCTTGGAACGCCGGCCGTAGCTCGCCCGGCAAAGAGACGTCGCGGCTCGTTGCCAGCGCGCGAAAGTCCAGCTCAGGCATCGCGCCTATCGCCGTGCTCTCGAATCGTATGTTCACCGTGGTGTCTGTCCCTTATGGTACGGCTCGCCCCGCAGGATCGTGCATGCCCGATAGAGCTGCTCTAACAACAGCAGACGCGCGATCTCGTGAGGCAGGGTGAGCGGGGAGAGGCTGAGGCGGAATTCGGCGCGTTCGAGCACCGCACGATCGAGGCCCGACGCGCCGCCCACGACGAACGTTACGTCTTGAGCGGCCTGCCGCCACTGCTCCACCCGTCGCGCGAGGCCCTCGCTGTCCTCACTTTCCCCGAGTCTGGTGAGGGCGACGGCTCGCACGTCGGGTCCGAGCATCCCGAGGATCGCCTCGCCCTCCAGGCGCACTCGTTCTCCGTCGGGCATCCTGCCATGGGCCTCGCGCACCTCTCTGATGTCGATTCTCAGATACCGGCCCAGGCGGGTCGCATAATCACCGCATGCCTCACGAAGCGCTCGATTCTTCACCCGGCCCACGGCCAGAATCCGAAAGACCATCAGGCGTAGAGGCCGCGTAAACGGTGAACGGCGGCGACACGATCGATGGCGAGCATGTAGGCGGCGTTGCGCATGTTCGTCGAATGCCGCTGCGCCACGGCAAGGACGTCCACGAAGGCGTTCGTGATGACCGCGTTCAGGCGGTCCTCCACGGCTTGCTGGTCCCAGAAATAGCCCATGCGGTCCTGCACCCACTCGAAGTAGCTCACCGTGACGCCGCCGGCATTCGCCAGGATGTCCGGCACCACGAAGACCCCGTTCGCTTCGAGTATCGTGTCTGCGGCAGCCGTCGTGGGGCCGTTCGCCCCCTCGCAGATGACTTTGGCACTCACGTCGGAAGCATTGTGCCGCGTGATCGCATTCTCAACTGCCGCCGGCACCAGTACGTCGACGTCGAGAGCGAAGAGGTCCTCTTGCGGTATGCGCTCTCCTCCGGGGAAGTCGCTGAGGTATCGGTGTTCGCGGACCCACCTGATGGCCTCTTCCACGTTGATGCCGTTGGGGTTGTAAACGGCGGCCGACACGTCGCTCACGGCCACTACAGTCAATCCCTCTTGCTCCATCAGCTGCGCGGCGATCGATCCCACGTTGCCGAAGCCCTGCACGGCCGCCTTGGTGCCCCTCAGCGGCAGCCCGAGATGCTTGAGCGCCTCCCTGACCGCGATCATGCAGCCGCGTCCTGTGGCCTCCCGTCGGCCGGCCGATCCCCCCATCTCGACCGGCTTGCCCGTAACCACGGCCGTCACGGTATGACGCTTGTGCATCGAATACGTGTCCATGACCCACGCCATCACGCGCTCGTTCGTGTTGACGTCAGGCGCGGGGATGTCCGACTCCGGGCCGAGCACGTCGATGAGCGAGGCCGTGTAGCGCCGCGTTATCCGTTCGAGCTCGCTGATCGACAGAGCCGTGGGGTCGCACACCACTCCACCCTTCGCCCCTCCGAACGGGATGTTGACCACAGCGCATTTCCATGTCATCCATGCTGCGAGTGCCTTCACCTCATCCAGGGTGACGTCGGGGCCAAACCGGATTCCACCCTTGGCCGGCCCTCGCGCCGTGTTGTGTATGACGCGGTACCCCCTGAAGACTTCGATATCCCCACTGTCGCGTTGTATCGGCACGGAGACGATCAGTTGCTTGTCGGGATGCCGGAGCACCTGATAGATGCCGGGATCCAGCGCCAAGGATTCCGCGGCCCTGTCGAACCGCGCCATCATGGCCTCGAACGGGTTTCGCTCGTCGAGCGGGAGATCCTTGTCGCGGCCAAGGATGTCCTGCGCCGTCTTGGCCTTGGTCTCAGTGTCGGGTGGGCTCATCGTGGCTAGGCGCTCGGCGCCGTTTCGGGCCATCCGGCGACTCGTAATGCGTCTCCCTCCGGAGGCGTCGCTGCTAGGTTGCGGAGCCGGGTCTTGAGCCCCGTGAGGCCCAGATCCCATACCAGGCCGAGTTGGGCGACGAGCGGCTCCCGCCCGCTTGTGGGCCAGACGGTCCGTAGCTTGGCGGCGTCCTTGGCGGTCACTACAACGTAATCAGCCAAGCGGCCGGCCTGGAGTATCGAGCATATGTCTCGATGATCGAATCGATGGTGGTCTCGCCATGTGAGCCGCCGCACTTCTGAACCCAATGCCCTGCACTGGGCCGCGAAGCTCTCGGGATCACCGATGGCCGTGGCCACTACGATCCGTTTTCCCCGCACGGTTTCCAAGGGCCGACGACGTTCGCTGGACAGTTCCCGGAACCCAATCAGGACGAGCCCCGCCACCGCAACGTGGGCGTCCGGCGCGATCTCCTTGACCCAGAGTGTGATCTCGCGCGCTCTGTTGGCGCTCGCCCGCTTGCGCGTGACGATTACCACAGCGGCACGCCTCAATGCGCTCATTGGCTCCCTCCAGGGTCCCGCGGGCAAGAGCCAGGGAGACACCGTGAGCGACTCCGCGCTCAGCACCGCGATGTCGAGCGCGCGTCCCGTGTCGAGGCACTGTAGTCCGTCGTCCAGCACCGCCAGCTGAGCGCCCCGATCCGCCGCGAGCCGCATTGCCGCCACTCGATCGGGGTTCTCGATGACCACAGCTTGCGGCACGGCGAGCCGGTGCAGTTCCGCCTCGTCTCCGCCGTATCCTCGCAAGACGACCGCCGGGGTGACGCCTCTGTTGGCGTAGTAGCGCGCGATCCACGACGCGACTGGTGTCTTCCCCGATCCGCCGACCGTGAGGTTCCCCACCGACACGGTTGGGAGTGGAGAGCTGCGTGGCACGAGCAACCGCGAGCGGTATGCGGCGGCCCTCGCCATTAGCGCTATGCGGTACAGTGCCGTGGCCGGAAGAAGGCACGCCCTGGCTGCCCGTGCGCTCGGTGCGCGACTCGTCCAGACCCAGCGGGCTAGGCGCCACATCGGGCCTTCCGCTCCGCGAATTCGAGCGCCAGCGCCAGCCGTCTCATACCGGCCCGGCGGTGGGCTCGGCCGGACGCCACGCGGATGGGTTCGCCATAAATGATTCGCACGCGGGCGAACGGCTGCGGAACCGTCATGAGATCCCAGGAGCCCAGTCGCCAGGCGCGCGAGGCATGGACGCCGACCGGGACGATGGAGGCCCCCGAGAGTTGCGCGGCCGCAACGACCCCAGGTTTGATCGTCCCGCGGGGGCCGCGCGGCCCGTCCGGCGTGAACGCCGCATCCAGCCCTCGCCGCAGTGCCCTCACTATCCGGAGGAGTCCCGACGTTCCCCCGCGGGTGCTGGATCCCGACGCGATGTCGTACCCCCATCGACTTGCAGCGGCGGCCACGAGGCGCCCGTCCCGATGGCCGCTCACGAGGAGTGTGATTCCCCGGTGCCGCCGGTGCCACAGCGGGGCGAGCGTCTGCCCGTGAGGGACGGCGTAGATCACGGGCCCGCATCTCCGCGGTGCATCCTCTGGGTCGACCACTCCCACCACTTCGAGCCGCCACGTGCGGGCCAGTAGGGCGGCGATCCACCGCAGCGCGCGGCCCGCCAGGCTCGCCAGCGACGCGCTCACGCTGCGAGACGCTGCGCCAGCTGGGCTACCCGGCGTGCGGCTCCCGGTGTGCCGAGCCGGCGGCGCACCGCCGCGAATGCAGCGCGCTGTTCGGCGGCTGCACCGTCGTTTCCGTTGAGCAACCGCACGAGGGCCCGAGCGAGCACGTGGGGCTCGGCCGCTTCTTGCAGGTACTCCGGGACGACCGCCCGTTCTGCAATCAGGTTGACGAGTCCCACGTAGGGTACGCGAATCATGCGTCGCGCTACGGCAAACGTCGCGGGGTGCATCCGGTACGCGATCACGAAGGGCACGTCTGCCAGCACCGCCTCCAAGGTCGCCGTTCCCGATTTGACCAGGGCGGCGTCGGCGGCTCCGAAGACGTGCGCGGGGTCTCCCTCCCAGTACCTGAACCGGGCGCCGTGTCCCGAGTCTGCGCTGGGCGGCCCGGCCACGACCACTTGGAGCTCCGGAATCTGCCGCTGCGCCTCGAGTGCCGTGCGGCGGAACGTGTCCCAGTGCGTTCGCCGCTCTCGGCCACGGCTTCCCGGAAAGAGGCCGACCACGGGCAGTGACGCTTCGAGGCCGAGGGTCGCTCTCGCCTTCTCGCGGTCGGGGGGTCGCGGCCGATCGAGCAGCGGATGTCCCACGAAAGTGGCCCGAACGCCGCGGTCTGCGAAGTACGGCTCCTCGAACGGAAGAACCACGGCCAGCTCCTTCACGTATCGGCGAAGGGCACCCACGCGCCAAGGGGCCCATGCCCACAGCTGGGGAGCTATGTAGTAGAGCACCGGTATTCCGCGGCGCGCCGCCGAGCGTGCGAGGCGGAGATGGAACCCGGGATAGTCAACCAGGATCACGAGATCGTAACGGCCCCGTGCGAAGTCGCGCGTCAGCCGACCGAGCAGTAGCAGATGGTTCGGCACGGTGCGGGCGGCCTCGGCGAGCCCCATGGCCGACAGGCCGTCGATGTGCGCCACCAGTGTCGCTCCCGCAGAATGGAGCTCCCGTCCGCCTATGGCTTCCACGGTGGTACTGCTGGAAAGCGAAGTAATGCAGCGCACTACCCGCGCGGCGTGCATGTCTCCCGATGGCTCGCCGGTAGAGACCAACACTCTCCTCAAACCAACACTCCCCGCTCCGAGCGTGTCACGAAACTCAGCAGTCGCTCCACCTCGGGTGGCTGTGGTCCCTCTCTCTCCAACTGATCCCGAGCCTGTGCGTGGGTGAGGTCCGAATTGAACAGCAGCCGGTAGGCGTGCTTCAGCGCCAGACGGGTCTCGGGTGAGAACCCCGCCCGGGTGAGGCCGATCGTGTTGACGCCGTAGAGCTTCAACGGGTTGCCTGCGGCCCGGGTGTATGGCGGCACGTCTTGCGGAACACGGGAGCCGCCTCCCACAAAGCTGTGGGTCCCGATGCGCACAAACTGGTGTCCCGGAGCCGATCCTCCGATGGTGGCATTCGATTCCACGTGCACGTGGCCTGCGAGTTGCACCGCGTTCGCCAGCGTCACGTCGTCCTCGATCACACAGTCGTGGGCGATGTGGACGTAGGTCATGATGAAGCACCGCCGGCCCACGCTGGTGCGGCCTCTAGCAGCTGAGCCTCGGTTGATGGTGCTGTAGTCACGGATGACCGTCTCGTCGCCGATCTCGAGCCAGGTGGGCTCACCCGCGTACTTCCGGTCTTGTGGGTCGCCGCCGAGGATGCTGCCGGTGCCGACGTGGCAGAGCGAGCCGATCATGGTGTTGCGCTCGACGACGGCGTGTGAAGCGAGAGTAGTGCCGCGCCCGATTCTCACCGACGGTCCCACCACGGCGTAGGGACCGATTGCCACGTCTTCGTCGAGCTGTGCGCTTGGATCGATGATCGCGGTTTGATGGACTCCCGCGGTCATCTGTCCACGATGCGGGCGGTCATCTCCGCTTCCGCCACCGCCCCTCCGTCCACGTATGCGACGCCGTGCATCCTGCAGTTACGACCCCGAAAATGCAGCATCTCGAGCTCCAGGCGCAGCTGATCTCCCGGCGTCACCGGGCGCCGGAACTTGACGTTGTCGATTCCCATGAAGTAAACGAGCTTGCCCTCGGGATCATCGACCTCTCCCATGAGAAGCATTCCTCCAGCCTGCGCCATGGCCTCGACGATGAGGACTCCGGGCATGACGGGGTGTGCCGGGAAGTGGCCCTGGAAGAACGGCTCGTTGAAAGTGACGTTCTTGATGCCGACGATCCGTCTCCCTCGCTCGATCTCTAGTATGCGATCGACCAGGAGCAACGGGTATCGATGGGGCAGTACACCCAGGATATCCTCGATTCCCATCATGGCCGGAGCCTCGAGCGTGGCGTGGCGTCGGAGCGCTTTCACCAGGCCGAGGTTCGCGCGATGACTCGGGCGGAAGCAGACGATGTCGGCTTCGCATCGTCCACCTGCCAGTGCGAGGTCTCCCAAGAGGTCCACGGCCTTGTGGCGCACGAACTCGTCGCGCCAGCGGAGTTCCGACTGCGTGCCGTCTTTGGAGAGCAGGATCGTGTTCTCGGAGGTGACGCCCCGGCTCAGGCCTTTGGCTCTGAGATCTTCCGCATCTTTCAGGAAGCCGAACGTGCGAGCTCGCGCCCGCTCCGCCGCGAACAGCTCCGGCGTGATATCGTACGAGCCGCTCTGTCGCCCGATCAGGGGGTGCCGCCAGTCGATAGTCACGGTGAGTCGTAACCCGTCCGCCGGCGCCACCACGTAGCTCGTATCTCCGTCCTGTACGGTGAACGCGTGGCGAACGCGGTATTTCGTGGGCGTGCCGCCGTTGTCCTTGTGACCGGCGCGCTCGAGGGCGTCCACGAACGGCTGCGCGCTGCCGTCGCCGATCGGCGGCTCGAGACCTTCCAATTCGATCACGAGATCATCGATCTGCCGGGCGACCACGGCAGCGAGTACGTGCTCCACCGTTTGGACGACGACGTCCCCGATGGCGAGCCCCGTGCGCCGGTCGAGTTCCACAGCCGATTCGGTGCGCGCCGGGATATCGGGAGTTCCGGGGAGATCGGTACGGCGAAAGATGATGCCCGTGCCGGACTCGGCAGGGCGGAAGGTGACGGCGGTGGGCGCGCCGGAGTGCAGTCCTACTCCCTCCACCCTGCCCGTTCCGGCTACCGTGCGCCTACTGTTCGTCATTTGTGCTCGCCAGTCTTTCGAGCTCGCCTACGAGAGGAGCGAGGCGGCTCAGGGCGGCGGCCTGTCGGAGGACGCTGCGGTGGTGCCGCGCCGGGTATCCCGAAACGGTGGCACCGGCCGGAATGTCGCCGATGACGCCGCTCTGTGCCGCGACACGTGCCGCGCGGCCCACGCGCACATGGTCCGCGAGGCCGGCTTGTCCCGCGAGGACGGAGTCGCTCTCTACCACAACGCTACCGGCGATACCTACCTGTGCCATGATGATGCAGCGTTCGCCCACTTGGACGTTGTGTGCGACCTGTACCAGGTTGTCGATTTTCGTCCCCGCTCCGATCACCGTGTCCTCCAGGCGGCCGCGATCCACGGTGGAGTTTGCACCGATCTCCACATCGTCCCCGATGATGCAGCCGCCTGCGTGGCGCAGCCGTTCGGGACCGCCGGTTCCCGGTGAGAATCCGAACCCTTCGCCTCCCACACGCGCTCCTGGCTTGATGACCACGCGATCACCGAGTATCACGCCCCGCTCGACGCGGGAGTGCGAGCCGATGCGACACTCGCTGCCCAGCATCGCCTCCTCTTCGATCACCGCGTGGGGTCCGATGACGCAATCCCGGCCCAGTGTCACGTTTCGCCCCAGCACGGCGCCAGGTCCCACGGCCAGCCTTCCCTCCCACGTGACACCGGGGTCGATCCTGGCCGAGTGGTGTACGCCCCATTGGGGTTGCTGTTGTGGGCGCAGGACGTCCATCACGCGGGAGGCGGCCCTGGCAGGGTCACCTACGATGATGCGCGTCGCGGGTCCGGCGGCCACGTCCCGAAATTCGGGAGTGACGAGCGCCGCACCCGCGCCAGTGCATTGAAAATACGGCAGATAGCGGGTAGAGGCAAGAAACGCGAGCTGGTGTCGGCCGGCCTTCTCGAGCGACGCGATTCCTTCGACAACGAGGTCGCCGTCGCCGACGAGCTCTCCTTCTACGAGCTCGGCGACTTCGGCGGCGGTGAGGGTCTTACCGCCGCCCACGGGCACCCGCCTACTGTTGACCTGCGCCGCGCAGGCGCCCGATCACGACCTGCGTCAGGTCGAGCCCCGGGTCGGCCGAGATGATGTTATTGGCTGGCGACGCCACATCGAACACCAGGCCGATGTTACGCTCGGCACGCAGTCCATCTATCACGCGCTGGATCCGGTCCTCGAGAGGAGCCAGCAGCTCGCGTTGTCTCTGCTGTGCCAGGTCGGATAGCTCGCTCGACCGCTGGTCGTATCGTTGCTGTAGCCGCTGAAGCTCGTCCATGCGTTCCTGTCGCACGGTCGGCGTCAGCACGAGAGATTGTTGCTGGAATGCATTCAACGCCGAGTCCAGCTCGGTGCGGAGGCGTTGCACCTCGTTCTGGTAGCTCGCCATCTCGGCATTGAAGGTGGACTCCGCTTGCTGAAACCCAGGAGTCTGCTGGAGAATCGCCTCCGTGCTTACGAATGCCACTCCCCTGCTCGCCTGCTGTTCGGAAGGTGAGTCCGAACCGGCAGGGATCGCGGCGACTCCCGCCGCGAGTATCACGGCCAACGCGGCTAGTGCCCAACGGCCCATTGTACGCTCCCGTTTGCTTGTCACGTGGGACTACAACTGGTTCTAGAAGAAGTTTCCGAGCTTGAAGTGGAACTTCCACTTGGGGTCCGGAGCCCCGGTGGCGTCGGTGCGGTCGAACCCGTACGCATAATCCAGTCCGATCGGCCCCAGTGGAGTCACCAAGCTCAGGCCCACACCGGCTCCCCTGAACAAATGGCTGGGGTTGAACCGCTGCGGTGAGGCCCAGACGTTTCCCGCGTCCATGAACGTGCTGAGGTAGATCGACTGGCTGAGGCGCAGTCCGACCTCTGCCGTCATCAGCATGTACGAGCGCCCGAACGCGTTGACCGAGCCCGCACGGAACCCGCTGGCGCCCGGATCGAAACCCTCGGGCGTGATGGAGAACTCGTCGTAGCCGCGGAGCGGGATCCCGAACTGCGTCCCGCCCATCGAGAAGAGCTGCCGGAAGTGCGGGCCGGGATCGCCCCACACGAACCCTACCTGTCCGCCCAGCGCGAACACCAGCTTGCTGCCACTTCCCAACATCTCATCGCCTCCGATGGTGGCGAGCGGGGCGTACCACCGCCCCTCGAAGGTCGCGCGGCGGAAGTTACCGGTCCCCTGGAGCGGACCGCCAGCTTGCTGAAGCTCGAAGCGGTGCATCGCTCCGGCTGTAGCGAACGGCAGGTCGATGCGCGTATCACGCGTCAGGTTCAATCCTACGGCCGACAGCACGCAGCGGGCGCCCGGTGGGCATCTATAGGTCGGGCCGAGCGTCGGCGAGTCGAACTCGCTCTCCTCGAGACGGTAAGAAGTGAAGAGTCTGGTGAACCGAGACCGCCCCAGTGGAAAACCGAACTGAATGCTCCCCCCGCGCGATCTAATGCGCCCGAGATCTGCCACCGTGAATCTCAGGCGGGAGCTGTGCAAGGCCACCGTGCTCGAGACCAGACTGCCCCGCAAGGCCGGGTCGGTGTAGGACACGTTGAAGTCGTTGATGTTGCGACCGAACTGCCACTGGAGCGAGATCTGCTTGCCGCGACCGAGGAGGTTGGGTTCCGCGAAACCGATGAACCCACCGAGGCCGGTGCCCTGGCCCACCGAGGCACCGAAATTGATGTTCCCGGTGTGGCGCTCCACCACCTCGAAGATAATGTTCACGTCGCCCTGCTCGTTCGCGGGCTCCGTGGTGGGCGGGGGCAGCGGCTGCTCGAAGAAGTTGAGGTTCGAGATGTTCTGGTAGGAGCGGATCAGCGCGGACTGCCTGACGACGTCCCCGGGTACGACCAGCAGAGCTCGGCGTATCACGTCCTCGTGAGTGACCGTATTGCCCCGCACGATGACCTTGTTGACTATCGCCGGGTTGCGCTCGACTATCTGCCATCTGAGGTCCACGACCTGCGTCCCGTCGCGCTCCGTGCGGCGCGACACGGCGGGCGTTACCTGCGCGTATATGTACCCGTTGTTGAGGTAGAGGTCGCGGATCTGCTGGGTGGCGTCCAACCAGCTGCTCTCGTCGAACACGGTCCGTTCCGTCGAGCCCCCGCCCATGCCGAAGAAGCCTGTTTTGCGACTCCCGAACGGGAAGAAGCCCTCGAGCTGTTCCGTCGCGTACTGCCGGTTGCCGACGATCTGGAAGCTCCCTACGTGGTACTGCTCACCCTCATCCAGCCTCAGGACGAGTCGTCCCTTGCCGGTCTCGGGATTCACAATCAGAGTGTCTTCGAGCACCTGGAAGTCGATGTAACCTCTGGAGCGGTAGAAGTTCGGCAGGCGCTCCCGGATGTCCCGCTCCAGCTTGTCCTCGTTGTACTCACCCTTGCGGAACCACCAGAACCCCTCAGGCTTCGTGCTCATTTGTCCAACCAGGTCACCGTCAGAGAAGCTCTCGTTTCCCTCAATGGTCACCTGACTGATGAGCACCCTTTCTCCTTCTTCCACGTCGAACACGACGCGCACCGTGCCGTCTTCCTGTGCAAGCTCTCGCACACCCACGTGTGTGCGGTAGTAGCCCTCCTTCTTGTACACCGAGTCGATGGCCGACGCCGACTTGGCGGCGGCCGCGGGATCGTAGGGTCTGCCGGCGAGGAGCCGCACCTTGCCGCGCACCTTCCGCTCGGAGACCTTCTGGACCCCCCGCACCGTCCAGTTGGTGAGAAGCGGACGCTCCTCCACGACCAGCTCCAGCACCTGTTTGTCTCCCACCGTGCCCTGATAGACGTCAAGGGACTCGAACTGTCCGGTTTCGTAGAGGCGTTCGATCGCTCCCTGTACCACCCGGAAGGAGACCGGTTCGCCTGTCGGTATCGCCGCCCACGCGAGCACGCTCGCGCGCGATACGCGTCGGATGCCCGATACGGCGACGCTGTCGATCACCGTGGTCTGGTCGGTGGGTTCCTGTGCGCTGAGGGCCGGAACGACGAGGGCTGTTAGTGCTGCCGCGACTGTTACCGGCCGCACGGGACTCAAGCCTGGGTGCCTGAGAGGACCCGGAATTCGAGTTTGTCGCCGTCCGGACTGACGTCGATCTCGATCTCGTCGCCGGGGCTGAAGTCTCCCATCAAGATTCTGTCGGACAGCGGGTCCTCGAGGTAGCGCTGGATGGCGCGCCTGAGCGGTCTGGCGCCGAAGTTTTCGTCGTATCCGTGGTCCACCAGGAAGTCCGTGGCCGCAGCGGTACGTGTGAGCACGAATCCATCGTCGGAGACTCGCTCCTGCACGTACCCGAAGAGGATGTCCACGATCTGCGCCATGTGCTCTCGGGTGAGCGGGTGGAACACGATGACGTCGTCGAGCCTGTTCAAGAACTCGGGGTTGAATACGCGCTCGACCTCGTCCCTCACCTTCTGCTCCATCTTCTCGAACGACGCCCTCGGATCGGGCTGCTCGAAGCCGACGGACTTGCCCTGAGTGATCTCCCTCCCACCCAGGTTAGACGTCATTATGACGACGGTGTTCTTGAAGTCGATGCGTCGCCCGTAGTTGTCCGTTAGGTGGCCCTCGTCGAGCACCTGGAGCAGTATGTTGAAGACGTCCGGGTGAGCCTTCTCGATCTCGTCGAGCAACACGACGGAGTAAGGTTTGCGGCGTACGGCCTTGGTGAGCGCTCCGGAGTCCTCGTAACCCACATACCCCGGCGGAGCGCCGATCAGCCTGCTCACGCTGAACTTCTCCATGTACTCCGACATGTCCACGCGTATGAGCGCCTGGTCGTCTGCGAACAGGAACCGCGCAAGGGCCCGTGCCAGCTCGGTCTTGCCAACGCCGGTGGGGCCGCAGAAGACGAACGTGCCGATCGGGCGCCGCGGATCCTTGAGCCCCGCTCTAGACCGCCGGATGGCACGCGCGATCGCCTCGATCGCCTGCTCCTGACCGACGACCACCTTGTGAAGCTCCTCTTCCATTCTGAGAAGCCGCTGAGTCTCCGC
>JBHIEQ010000040.1:0-12220 GCA_046760725.1 Gemmatimonadales bacterium | reverse complement strand
TTCATTGTCTTGTTGCGGCATTTGGAACTCCCTTGTTCTTGGAGCGAGTTCGCCATGCCGATCGCCCGGTTCACGCGCGATATCATGTCGCGCAGCGCGAGAGCCGCGTCTCTCTGCGCCACATAGTGCTCTGGGAGGATCTCCACTCGCGGGTCGGCCTCGACCACGACGCCCGTTCTGAGCGCCCGTTCCCCTACACCTAGAGAGATTGTGTACTTACCAGGCACAACAAGCGGACCCCCTCTTCCGCCGAAAAAGCCGCGCGCCTCCTCATCTTCTTCTCCGGGCACCGGGTCAGGGCCGGCGTACCGCAGGTCCCATGCCGTCCGATTCACGCCGGCACTCGGGCTGCGCACCGTGATCACGCGCACGGTGTCATCCTGAAGATCGGTCACCACGATCTTCACCGGACCCTCGGGTTTCTCCTTCAGGTAGTAGCTGAGGAGAGCGCCGTATGGAGGGTTGGGTGCGCGATACGTGCGCTGTCCCATCGACGCGTCGCGGCTCCCCGTCTCCCAGCGGACGGCGGGCCGCGGCTCGAACAAGTGGACATCACCGGCGAGTGCAGTTCCCAGTGTCTGGAGCGGGGCGATGTCGTCGAGTATGTAGGCGCCGCGGCCATGGGTGCCGATAATGAGGTCGTTGTCTCTGGGATGCACCTGGATGTCACGCACGGAGACCGGGGGCAGACCGTTGCGGATAGAGACCCAAGTCTCACCCCGATCCCACGACGCAAAGATCCCGCGTTCCATGCCGACGTAGAGGAGATCGGGGTTCCTCGTGTCCTCGCGGATCACCTTCACGTAGTCGTCCTGGGGGAGTCCCCGGCTCAGCTCTTCCGAGCGCTCTCCGAACTCGCTCACGCGGTACGCGTGTGGCGTGAAGTCGTCCATCCTGTGCTGGTCCACCGCGATGTAGGCGGTACCAGCATCGAAATGAGATGCGTCGATCTTCGCCACCCACGCAAACTCGGGAAGACCCCTAATGTTTCGCGTGATCTCGGTCCAGCTCGCACCGCCGTCTCGCGTCACCCACACCTTCCCGTCGTCGGTCCCGGCCCAGATCACTCCGCTTTGAACCGGGGATTCGGCAATGGTCAAGACCGTCGTGTGGAACTCGGCGGCGGTATTGTCCTGGTAGATCTCACCGCCGCTCGAGAGCTGCTTGGTCGTATCGCCGGTGGTGAGATCGGGGCTTATCTCCTGCCACGAATGTCCGTAGTCCGTGCTCTTGAACACTACGTTGCCGCCGATGTACACCGTCCCGGGATCGTGGGGCGAGATGTGGATCGGCGAATCCCAGTTGAAGCGGTACTTGTGGCCCAGCATCGCGTCGCCGGCGGACCCGATCCGGTTTGGATAGGGGTGAATTCGTCTCGTAGCCCCTGAGCGCATGTCCGTGATCATGAACACGCCGCCCTGGAGATCCGAGTAGATGAGGTGTGGTTTGTCCGGCACGGGCACCGCGTAGAAGCCGTCCCCGCCCGACACCCGAAACCAGTCGTCTTTCAGGATGGCGCCGTGGGTGGTTTGGCTGGGGCCGCACCAGCTACCGTTGTCTTGTAGTCCGCCGCAGACGTAGTAGGGCCGCTGCATGTCGTAGGCGATCTGGTAAAACTGCGACAGCGTGACGTTGTTGATGATGTCCCACGTCTCACCCGCGTCATACGACACCTGGAAGCCGCCGTCGCTCCCGCTCAGCAGGCGACGCGAATCCTCGGGATCGATCCAGAAGGCCTGGTGGTCGCCGTGCACGCCTCCCGCGATGCGCCGGAACGTGGCACCGCCGTCGATAGACTTGAAGAGACCTCCCGAGAGCGAATAGACGACGTTGGGGTCGTTGGGATCGACGCGGATGTCGCTGTAGTAGAACGGGCGGAAGTTGATGTTCCGATCGTCGTTCACCATGCGCCAGTGCGTCCCCGCATCATCGGAGCGAAAGAGCGTTCCTTCTTCCGGCGTCTCCGTCACCATGTAAACGACGTTCGGATGGCTGCGCGACACTTGCACGCCGATCCGGGCCATGGGTCCCTTAGGCATTCCTTCGGTGAGCCGGGTCCACGTTGTTCCGCCGTCGGTCGATTTGTAGAGCGCCGTCTCTCCACCCCCGTCGTCGAACCGCCACGGTCGCCGCCGGTACGTCCACATCCCCGCGTACAGTACCCGCGGGTTGTGGTAGTCCATCGCCACGTCGGAGCAGCCGGTGTCCCGGTTGCGGTACAGCACCTTCTCCCACGTCGCGCCACCGTCCGTCGTACGGTACACGCCGCGTTCCTCGTTCGGCCCCCATGCGTGTCCCATGGCGCACACGTACGCGATGTCCGCGTTTTGCGGGTGCACCACGATGCGCTTGATGCGCTCGGTCCCCCCAAGGCCGAGGTGGGTCCATGTCGTACCGCCATCAGTCGAGCGGTAGACGCCGTTGCCGTAGGAGGTGCTGTTCCTGGGGTCTCCTTCACCGCTTCCCAGCCAGAGCACGTTGTGGTCAGACTCCGCCAGTGCGAGCGCGCCGATCGAGTAAACCGGATGGTCCGTGAACTGCTCCTCGAACGTGGTACCCGCGTTGGTAGTCATGAAGACGCCACCGTCGGCACCCCCGACCCAGAAGATCAGGGGATCGCCCGGCACGCCCTCGATGGCCGAAACCCGGCCCCCCATGGTCGCCGGCCGCCATTCCAGCTGTTCGACCGCGGCGGCCAACTGGTCGGCGGTTTGGGCCACTGCGGGTGGCGCGAAGCTGAGGATTGCGAACGTCATGCAGAACGGCATGACGGCACGACGGCACCACGGCATAAGGAGTCTCCTGCTGGGGTGTTACTTGCGAATATTCGATTGCGGACGGCGCGTCGGAAGGGGCCGGACCCGTCGAATACGCTCGCGTCCGACCCCCCCAACCCTCGAGTCGCCCGCCTCACCAGTCTCGCTGGGCACCCGCCGGTTCCCTTTCCTGTCGCATGAGGTAAGCGTGCATAGCTTGGGCGGCGATCTTGGCCTGCGCGACGGCGGTCACCACCAGCTTTGGACCGAGCACGTCGTCTCCGCCCGCGTAAACATTCTCGCGCGATGTCACGCCCGTCTCCTCTTCGATCGTGATCAGGCCCCAGTCGTGGGTCTCTAGTCCCGGGGTCGTCTCGCCCACCAAGGTATCCGGCCAGTAGCCCAGCGCGAGCACCACGGTATCCACGTCCGTGGTGAACTCTGATCCCGCAATGGGGACGGGGCGGCGTCTGCCGGATTCATCGGGCTCACCGAGGTCCATCTCGATGCATTCCATGCTCCGCACGTGCCCCTTGTCGTCGCCGATGAAGCGCACCGGCTGGGTGAGCCACTTGAATTCCACGCCCTCTTCTCTGGCCAGTGTGCGATCGCGCTCATTGCCGGGCATCTCGGCCTCGGTGCGGCGATAAACACATGTGACTTCCTTTGCGCCGAGCCGGACGGCGGTCCGCGCGCAGTCCATTGCGGTGTCGCCTCCGCCGATGACCGCCACGCGATCCCCGATCTCCGGCGGGTCCCTAAGGTTCTCGGGCCGTTGCTCGGGAGCCACGTTACCGCGGACGAGGAACGGCGTCGCATTGTAGATGCCGTCCAGGTCAACGCCCGGTGCCGTCAGCTTGACCGGAATGCCTGCGCCCACGCCCAGAAACACCGCTTCGTACCCTTGTTCGATCAGCTCGTCCACGGTCACGCCCTTTCCCACCGTGGTGTCGAACAGGAACTCAACCCCCAATCTCTCCAGATACGCAACGATGTCGTCACTGATCGAGTGGCTCATTTTGAAGGTAGGGATGCCGTATCGCATGATACCGCCGGCCGCGGGCCACGCGTCGAACACCGTTACAGCGTGTCCCTTCTTCGCAAGGATTTCCGCCGCGGTTAGTCCGGCCGGCCCGGCCCCGACGACCGCTGCGCGGTGGCCCGTGGGCGGCTCGGTCTCGGTTGGAAGCCCGCCGTGCGACTTGAGGTAGTCCGCCACGAAGGCCTCCAGCCGGCCGATGGGAACGGGCGCTTTCCTCTTTTTCTTGTATATGCAGGCTCCCTCACAAAGGATTACTTGCGGACACACGCGCCCACAGACTTCGGGCATTGTGCTCGTCAGGTGGAACACGCGCGCTGCGTCTTCGAAGGCGCCGTGCTCCATCTGCCACAGCGCGAGCGGGATGTCGTTGTGGAGCGGGCACGCCTTGACGCACATGGCCCCAGGGCATTGGATGCAGCGCACCGCGGCCGCCTTGGCCGTCTCCTCACCGAACATCAGATACACTTCGTCGAAGTTTCCGCGGCGCTCCTGCGGGTTTTGTTTCGGGATCACGGTTTCCGGCAGCGCGAGCCGGGCCTTGCGATCGATGTCCTTTTGCTTCGGTGGCGGCAACATCGTTCGTTCCCTCTAATTTGCCGGTAACGTGCGGAACAACGCTAGCACACGCAGGATTTCTGCCCCGCCATCCGCAGCTCCACCGATGACGAGCCCTGACGCACGGCCCCTGGCGCCGATGCGCGTCCCGGGGTCATTCCTGAGGGCACGCCTCGATCAAACTCACTGGCTCACGCTCGTGTACGAGCAGGACGAGCTGCCGCTCCTCGTGCGCTCGACGCCGCTCCGAGCCTCGGAGGGCGGCGCCAATCCGGATGGTGTTCACTGACGGCGATCCGCTCGTGATGGCTGGCTTCTCCTGGCCCGACAACACACGGCGAACCTATGGGGGACGTCCATACGCCACGGTCGATCAGGTCGGTCGCGGGCAGGTGATCCTGTTCGCCGACGACCCCCTATTCCGAGGGGTGTTCGACGCGCCCGGCGGGTTCCTGCTCAACGCTACCTTCCTCGGTGCGCCGGGGAGGCCCGATGTGGGACGCTAGGCGCGGTCGGACATCGTCAAAGATGGCCGCCGCCTCGCGCGACGGCGAGATCGACATGCTCCTTCCGCGATGACGCAGCCGGGTTCCGGCCGTACATTCTGACCGTCAGGGCAACAAGGCGAGCGCCCCCTAGCCCGCGCACCGTCTTTCGGAGGTCATCATGCGCTACTACCGGTATCCAGCCCTCGTCCTCGCTGCGGTCGTCTGGATTGCGGTCGTTGCACCGGCCGCTCCCGGGCAACAGAACGATTCCGCTTACGGAGCACTGATCCGAGAGTACACGACCGACCCCAGGTTCCTCTCCGATCTGGTGGATCATCTACCCAGGTCGGCTAATGTGCCGTCACCGCTCGAGCATTTCGGAACGATCGTCGGAGCGCCCGACATCCTGCACGGCACGGCCGAGATCTACGGCTACATGAGAGTGCTGGCCGACGCCTCGCCGCGCGTCGCCGTGCGCACGATCGGCCAAACCGAAGAGGGCCGTGACATGATCGAGGTGATCGTAGCCGACGAGGGAACGATCGTCGAGCTGGAGCGCTACCGCGGGTATCTCAATCGTCTCGCCGACCCGAGGCACGTCTCGGACGGGGAGGCTCGGGACATCATCGGCGACGCGAAGCCGATCTACTACTTCACGGCCGGCCTGCACTCTCCGGAGACAGGTCCGCCCGAGATGGTGATGGAGTTGGCCTATCGTCTAGCGGTCGAGGAGACCCCGCTCGTTCGGGCAATCCGTGAAAACGTGATAGTCGTCATTGTGCCCGTCACGGAACCAGATGGGCGCGATCGTATGGTCGATGTTTACAACTACCGAAAGGCGAATCAGGACGTGGGTCCCGGCCTCCGTTACTGGGGGAAGTACGTCGCGCACGACAACAACCGGGACGGCTTCGGCTTGGGCTTGGCTCTCACACGCAACGTCCTGGATGCGTACTTGTACTGGAAGCCCACGGTCATGCATGACCTACACGAGTCGGGATATTATCTCTACACGTCTACCGGATCCGGTCCTTACAACGAGGTGATCGATCCGATCACCATAGACGAGTGGCACAATCTGGCGCACGAGGAGGTGGCCGAGCTCACCAAGCGCGGAATGCCCGGCGTTTGGACACACGCTTTCTACACGGGTTGGGCCGCCAATTACCTCATGTGGATCGCCAACACCCACAACTCGATCGGCAGGTTCTACGAGACTCTCGGGAACGGCGGCGCCGATACGCGGGAGCGCGAGCTTCCGGATCGGACTACGTCGCGGGAGTGGTACCGTCCCAATCCGCCGCTCAAGAAGGCAATGTGGTCGCTGAGGAACAACACAAACTACATGGAGAGCGGCGCGCTCGTCGCGCTTAAGTACGTGGCGGACAATCGCGAGGAACTGATCGACAATTTCTATCTGAAGAGCAAGCGATCCGTGGAGCGGGGTCGAACCGAAGCACCCCATGCGTGGGTGATTCCCCACGACCAGAAGCGCGCTATCGCGGCCGCCGAGCTGGTGAACCTGTTGGCGGCCATGGGGATCGAGATCCACGTGGCCGAAGAGGAGCTGCAGGTGGCGACCGCGGGCTCAGACAACGGCGACGAGATGAAGGTCGCCAAGGGATCGTACGTCATCCGCATGGATCAGCCCTATCGCAACCTCGTTCAGATCCTGCTCGGCAAACAGGATTTCCCGCGTGATGCCACCCCTCCGTACGACGATACCGGCTGGACGCTGCCCTATCTCCACAACGTCGATGCCTACGCAGCGGATGACCCCGAGATTCTCTCCGCGAAGATGAAGCCGCTCGAGGGATCGGCGCACGTTCCGGGCCAACTGGAGGGCAAGGGGCGGCCTTTCTACCTTGTGAACAACACGACGGACGACAACTTCGCCGTGCTGCGCTTCAGATTGAGCGACGTCGCGATGAATGCGACGGAGGAGACGTTCGAGGCCGATGGACGCGAGTATGCGGCAGGGAGTTTCATCATCCCGGCGGAGGCAAACCCCGCGGACCTCGGCGATCGCCTCGAAGACGCTGCCGCCGAGCTCGGGCTCGAGATCCGAGGCGTCAGGCGCAAACCGCAGGTCGCGACACACGTCGTCGAAGTTCCGCGGGTGGCGCTGGTGCACATGTGGACCTCGACCCCGCAGGACGCAGGTTGGTGGAATCTCGCTTTCGACCGCCGAGGAATTCCCTACACGTATCTCTCGGAGCAAGATCTCGCAACCGACGATCTCTCACTGTTCGACGTGATCATCATGCCCCAGGGCCGCTCGAGCCCGCAGGCACTGGTTCAGGGCACCACCGAGGCGGGTCCCCCGATTCCCTGGATGCAGACGGACGAGTATCGGGCGATCGGTGTCGTGGACGCGACCGACGACCTGCGGCGTGGAATGGGCTACGAGGGACTGGAGAAACTGAAACAGTTCGTGAAGGCAGGCGGCGTGTTCATCACGGAGGGAGCGACAACGGCGTTCCCCATAGAGATGGCGATTACGAGACGCGTGAGCATTCGGACCACTCGGCAACTCACCGCGCGCGGCTCGGTCCTCGGCACGACTATCGACGACTCCTCGAGCCCCATCGCGTACGGCTACGGTGAGAAGCTCGCCGTCTACTTCAACCAGCGTCCCGTGTTCCAGGTCACTAGGAGCGTGGGTGGCAACTCGATACCCGACTGGTATAAGGACGAGGTGTGGGAGAAGGAGGTGCCGCGCGTGGTCATGAGCTTCGCCAAGAAGGACGTGCTGATGAGCGGTATGCTACGGGGTCAGAGCGAGATTGCGGGTACGCCCGCGGTCGTTGACGTCCCCGTGGGCGATGGGCACGTGGTTCTATTCGCCATTCGGCCCTTCTGGCGGCTGGAGACCTACGGCAGCCATGCGTTGGTGTTCAACACGATCCTGCACTGGAACGACTTGCGGGCGGGATGGCCCTCAAGGCCCGCCGAGGAGGAAGAGAGCACGGTCCCAGGACGTGGCAGGACGTAGGCTAGGCTCCCCACCCCCGCCTGCCCTCCGAGTCACAATCCTCGCTTCGCGTCTCTCAGTATCTCGCGGGCGGCGTTCCGGCCGGGCAGCCCGGTGACGCCGCCCCCGGGATGGGTGCCGGCACCACAGAGGTAGAGTGCGCGAACGGGAGTGCGGTACTGCGCCCATCCGGCGAGGGGCCGCATGAAGAACAGCTGGTCCAGGGTCATCTCACCGTGCGACGGATGTCCTTCCGTGAGACCGAACCGTTCTTCGTAGTCCGGCGGTGCGACGACTTCCCGCGCCAGCACTCGTTCCTCGATGCCGGGGGCGAACTGGGCGAGCGTGTCGAGCACTCTGTCACCGAGCACGTCACGGGTCGCGTCGGCCCAGGCCCCGTCGGCGAGATGATAGGGTGCGTACTGCACCAACACCGAGGCGACGTGCTTGCCGGGCGGGGCCAGAGATTCATCGGTGAGAGTGGGGATCACGATCTCCAGAAACGGCCTCTCGGAGACCCGGCCGTACTTGGCGTCGTCGTACGCTCGCTCGAGATACTCGATGCTGGGGCTGATCGCTATGACACCGGAGAGGTGCGAGGGCTCCACCGGCCCCGCGAACTCGGGAAGACCGTCGAGCGCGAGGTGCACTTTGGCGCACGCGCCCCGGTACTTCACGGCGCGGACCTTTCGCAGAAACTCCGGATCTAGCACCGACGGCCCCACGAGTCCCAGGAACGTGCGCCGCGGGTCGGCGTTCGAGACGACTCTCTGGGCGGCGATCTCTTCGCCACTATCCAGCACGACGCCGCGGGCCCGCCCTTCGCTGACGAGCACCCGTTCTACGGCGGCGCCCGTGCGAATCGCCGCGCCCCGAGTCCTCGCCGCCGATGCCACGGCGTCGCTGAAGCACCCCATGCCGCCGCGGACGATCCGGGTCGTCGGGTACACGCCGTCGCCTGGATGTTGCGACGCGAGGAGCAGCGCGGAGCCTGCGCCCATGGGCCCCTGGAACGCTCCGGTAACGGCGCTTGCGGCAAGCACTCCCTTCAGGGCCTCGCTCTCGAACCACTCGTCCAGCAGCTCGGCCGCTGACATGGAGAGTATGCGCAACGTCTCCATCATGTCACGCTTGCCGAGTCCGCGCAGCGCGCCACCGAGACGCACGAGCTTCCACAAGTCTTCGAGGCCCCCGTCTGGGAGCCGGGCGGGAGTCTGGACGCTTACCCCACTCAGGAAGCGAGCCGTCGCCGCGATTCTGTTCGTGAAATCCTTCCAGCGCACGGCGTCGTGGGCCGACAGTCGCCGAATCGATTGAATCGTATCCCGAGGATCACGCCCACATAGCAGCTGACCGCCGTCTGCTAGCGGGGCAACCACCGCCGCGTCCGGCTCCACGACCGAAAGACTTTGTGCGCTGAGCCCCAGCTCGGCCGCGATCGTCGATGCGGCGGCGGGCAACCGGTGGGCCGCGGAGTCCACACGGAACCCTGGAGTGAACTCCTCGGTCACAGCTGCGCCTCCAACCGCGTCTCTTCGCTCGAGGACCAGCACCTGCATTCCTCGTTCCGCGAGATAGGCTGCGGCCGTGAGCCCGTTGTGACCGGCCCCGATCACCACGACGTCGTAAGACGTGCCTCTCACTTGCGATCTCCGAGAATCGTCATCGCGCCGAGCCTTCCGGGCGCTCCGGAGACGCCTCCTCCGGGGTGGGTGCCCGAGCCGCACTGGTAGAGATTCGCAATGGGCGTGCGGTACTTCGCCCATCGCGCCACCGGTCTCAGGAAAAAGAGCTGATGCAACGCCAGCTCGCCGTGAAAGATGTTCCCCTGAGTCAGCCCGTAGTCGCGCTCGAGATCCAACGGAGTAACGACCTGGCGGTGGAGGATCGCGCCCTTGATGTTGGGCGCGAACTGCTCCAGCGTGTCTATCACCGCGTCTCCGAAAGCTTCCCGACGCTCGTCGGTCCAGCCTCCGTTCAGCGCGTAAGGAGCGTATTGCACGAATATCGACATCACGTGCTTGCCGAGGGGCGCCATCGTGGGATCGATCATCGAGGGAATGACAATGTCCATGTACGGGTTGCGCGAGAATTCGCCGTACTTGGCGTCGTCGTAGGCCCGTTCCAAGTAGTCGATGCTCGGGCTGATCGAGATCGCACCGCGAAGATGGGGCCCCTTGCCCCGTAGGCAGGTGAAGTCGGGCAGCTCGGCAAGTGACAGGTTCACCTTGCCAGATGATCCGCGGATCTTGTAGCGGCGAATCGATTCTACGAAGTCGGCGGGCAAGTGGGCTATGTCAACGAGCCGGAGGAACGTCAGTTTCGGATCCACCGCCGACACGACCACTCTGGCCGATATCGTCGCTCCGCTCTCCAGACTCACGCCCACCGCCTTTCTCTTTTCTATCACGATCTCGGATACCGCCGTCCCGGTTCTGATCTCGGCGCCGAAGCGTCTCGCAGCGGTCGCGATCGCCTCACTCACCGCACCCGTGCCCCCTCTAGCGAAGCCCCATGCTCGGAACGCTCCGTCGATCTCCCCCATGTAGTGGTGAAGCAGCACGTACGCCGTTCCGGGCGAGCGAGGTCCCAGGAACGTGCCGATGATCCCGCTGGCCGACATCGTGGCTTTGAGTGGCTCGCTCTCGAACCACTCGTCCAGAAAGTCGGCAGCGCTCATCGTCATGAGCTTGTACAGAGCATGGAATCGCTCGGCGCCCAGGGTCCTGAAGTGCCGCGCCAACTTCAGCATGCCGAACAGATCCTTGGGACCGAGCGATGTCGGGTCGGGCGGCACCATGCTGAGAAGCGGCTTCACCGCGAAACCCAGCTGGTACATCAGCCTGCCAAACTCGTCGTAAGCCTCAGCGTCCCTGGGAGAATGCCGATACAGCTCTCGTCGCGTCTGATCGTGGTCGGCCCAGCGGACCAGATAGTCGCCGTCGGGCAAGGGTGTCAGCGTGCTCTCCAACGGAAGGATCTCCAGGCCACAGCTCGCGAGATCGAGCTCGCGGATGATTTCGGGCCGAAGGAGACTCACGACATACGAGCAGACGGAGTACTTGAAGCCGGGAAACACCTCTTCGGTGACGGCGGAGCCGCCGACCTGTTCGCGCCGTTCGAGCACCAGCACTCGTCTGCCGGCCTTTGCAAGGTAGGCTGCTGCGACCAGGCCGTTGTGCCCGCCGCCCACGATCACCGCGTCGTAGCGATCTCTCACCCGGCGGCTCACTTGCGCTTGCGCTCCGGATCGAAGAACGGCGTTCTCACGACCGTCGCCTCCGCCTGCCGCCGTCGGTGCTCCACCGTGACCTCCATGGTGAGTGTGCTCCCCTGCTCCGCTGCCCGTGCCTCGAGGTGGGCCAGCGCGATGTACTTCTTGAGGATCGGGGACCAGCAACCGCTGGTCGCATATCCCACTTGTATGCCGTTCCGATAGACCGGCACGCTCGTTCGCCACGCGGAGCCGGGAAGCCGTGGCGGCAGCTCGAACTCCCCGTATACCTCTTCCAGCGAGTCCCAGTGGACCTCCAATCCCCTAAGTTGCCAGGCCGATCCTCGCTTCTTCTCCTCGCGCAGCGCATCGCGACCGACGAAGTAGTCCTTGTCGAGCCTGACCGTCCAACCGAGTCCCAACTCGAAGGGAGACGATTTCTGTTGCTCGATCAGCGCCTTGCGCGCCGGAACGTAGTCCACGTCGATCAGCAGCAGCCCCGCTTCGATGCGGACGATGTCGAGGGCCAGTAGGCCTGCGGGAGTGATTCCGAACGGCGCGCCGTGTTCCAGGAGCGTGTCCCACAGCGGTTCGGCGTCATCCCGGTCAACCCAGATCTCGTATCCCAAGTCTCCGGTGTATCCGGTACGGGAGATGGAGCACACGATCGAGCCGCGGACTCCGTGGATCGATGCGGATGTGACGCGGAAGAAGCGCAAGGAGTCAACGTCGCAATCGGTGATGCCGCGAAGGATGTCGCGTGACAATGGACCCTGCAGTGCAAGTACTGCGGTCGAGTCGGTCGCATCGTCCACGCTCACGTCGAGACCGGTGGCGTTGTCCCACAGCCAGCGCAGGTTGGGCTCGGCCGCGGTCAGGCGAAAGGTCCCCTCGTCGAGGCGCGCCAGCGTCCCGTCGTCCAGCACCTTGCCGGCGGGGTCGCACCAGGGCGTGTACATGACCTGGCCCACGGCGCACTTGGCCACGTTACGTGTGACGACCCTGTCGAGGAGTCTGGCGCAGTCCGGACCCCGGATCACGTACTTGTACAGCGGAGATACATCGATGAGCCCGGCCGAGCTGCGGATGGCGTAGTACTCCCGCTCGTGGGTCAGCTCGTAGGAGCCCGCGACCAGATAGCCGGCCCAGCGCCGCCAGTTCTGGGCCTGACACAGAGCTGAGGTTCTCGAG
>JBHIEQ010000039.1:0-12436 GCA_046760725.1 Gemmatimonadales bacterium | reverse complement strand
GAACGCGACGACCGGCGACACACTCCGTTCGACCAATGAGTCCCAGTTGCGGGACTCGCGTCCGACGATCGAGCTCAACGGCATTGTTGCGCGGAATCTGTACTACGCTGCCGGCTTCGCACAGGGATTGGAGAGCGGTGCGGCAAACGACGGCGCTCGCGGAGATCTCTACTACAAGCTCCGATACAAACTAGGAGGCCTGGCACTGGACGGCAGCCAATCAACAGACGTCGTCGCAGAACGGGGACAGCTCCACGACCGATCAATCACTATCGAACATTTCGGCTACTTCGGTGCCGAGCCCACCGAGACCCGCTCCGACGATACACACCGGGCCTTCGGCGCCAATCTCAGGGTTATCGCCGGGCCGGCCGACTTCGGGATCGGATACGTCGAGACGCGGCACGAGCGCCCGTGGGGAAACGGCGGGCCGGTCCGCAGTAGAAGCGCGTTCGGCAAGGCGGAGTATCAGCTACTGCCCTGGTTCATCGCCTCCCTGAAAGCCGAGCGCTTCGAAGTCAACATCGAGCCCTCAGCCCTCCCAGCCGGATTCACCGCCGCAGCCGCGAACGAGACCTCAGTGATGCCGGCCGTCATCATCTTGATAAGACAGAACGTCCGGCTCGTAACCGAGGGCCGGCTGTTTGTGGATCATTCCCTCAGCGCTGAACGAGGCACGAGTAAGCCCTTTCGCATAGCGAGTCGGCTCGCGGTGGCGTTCTAGCTACCGGCCCGAAGTACCCTCCGCGGCCCCAGCACTCCGCCCCAGATGCCTCTCGAACCACGCCATGATCCGCTGCGAGACGTCCATCAAGAACTTGGGCTCGCGCGGCCCATGCGGCGTGCGCGGATAGACCACCATCTCGGTCGGCACGCCGCGCCTCGATAGCGCGACGTAAAACTCCTGCCCTTGCGTGAAGGGTACGCGCAGATCCCGCTGGCCATGAATCACCTGCGTGGGCGTCGTGACGTCGGCGATCCGATAGATCGCCGAGTGCCGCTGGTATGTCTCGTAGTCCTCCCAGAACTCGGCGCCCATGTGCGCGGCCAGGTAGTCGGGAATGTCGGTGGTCGTCACCATGCTGATGAGATCCGGCAGCCCTGCTCCCATGCTCGCCGCCTTGAACCGGTTGGTCCTCGTCACGGCGAAAGAGGTCATGTAGCCGCCGTAACTCCAACCCATGAGCAGCAGGCTGTCCGGATGCGCCACACCCATCTCGATTACCTCATCCACTCCGGCCATGAGATCGTCAAAGTCACCGAATCCCCAGTCCCGCACGTTGGCATAACGAAACTCCTTGCCGTAGCCCGTGCTCCCACGGGGATTGGGCCTCAGAATCGCATAACCGGTCTGCGCGAAGTACTGCAACATGTATATGCCGGGCGCCCCCGTGAACGTGCGCCCGTAGTTGCCCGCCGGTCCACCATGCACATTCAAGATCAACGGGTAGCGGCGCCCCTCCCGGTAATCCACCGGATACGTGAGCAACCCCTCGACGGGAAGCCCGTCCTTGGATGTCCAAGAGATAAGCACCGTCCGCCCCATAGGCGGCCTCGGCACCGCCGCGTGCACGTCGGTGAGGCGCTGCATGCGGAAACGCTCGAGTTGCGATACGTGCACGTTCACCGGCTGCTCCAGATCCTGATAGGTGAACGCCATGCGCTCGCGACCGGCATCGAACGACACAGAGCCGAATGCTCCCTCCCCTTCGGTGAGCCGTCGCGCCGCGCCGCCACTGACGGGCAGAGCGAACACGTGCCGCGAGGTTCGATAAACCTCGGTGTAGTAGATCTCCTTCCCGTCCCGCGACCACGCCCGGATGTTGGCATTGCGATCGTAAGTGTCAGCCAGCTTCCTGGGCTCGCCGCCGGCCACGGAAACCACGTAAACATCCGAAAGCCCCACCCGCTGCGGCGTTCCCCCGTGAGACGTGAAGGCGATCGCCAGTCCGTCCGGAGAAAAAAGCGGATCGGAATCCGCGCCGGGGCGTACCACGAGAGGGGTCACCGGCCCGCTATCGGCGGGCACCAGCGAGATATCCGTGTCGAACGTATTCACCCTGGGGTCCGGTTTGTGTGCGAAGACTATCCTCGTGCCGTCCGGCGACCAGTCGAACTGGGTGACCTCGAACTCGCCCGCGGTGATTCGCTTCGTCTCGCGCTCTCCCTCCTCGTTCCTCGCGACGGTCACCACATAGATGTGACTGTACTTGAAATTCTGATCCACAAGAATGACGTCGCGCTTCTCTCTCTTCGCCTCCTTCTCTTCCTCCGTTTCCGGATCGCGCATGCTGTAGGCGATCCGCGTTCCGTCGGGCGACCAGCGATAGCTCCCAACATCGTTCTCAGCCTCGGTGAGCTGCTCGGCCTCGCCTCCTGCGACGCGCATGATCCACACCTGGTTCTTACCCGAGCGTGAGGAAGTGAAGGTGAGATACGTGCCATCGGGCGAGAACTGCGGGTTGCCCGCCGATTTCTCGCCACGCGTGTACTGCACGTTCGTCTCACCATCGGCCGACACAACCCAGACGTGACTCAAGTACTCCGACTTCTCGCCCTCCATCACGGGCTCGCGCACGACGTAGGCGATAAGGGAGCCATCGGGCGAGATGGCGGTGCCGGAGACGGACCTGTACCGCATGCTCAAGGCGGGAGTCCACCGCGTGGAGTCGTCGCCGGCCGCGGCCTGGCCCGCGACACGAGAGCCCGCCGCGACGACGAGCAACACGGTGATACCGAGCGTGAGATTACGCCTCATGATCCCTCCGGTTGTTGCCTACTCGATGTGATCCCGCCGCTTTCGAGTTGTCGGCGAGCGGCGCCCCATCTCCGTCAGAATCCGCCGCGTCCGCTCCGTGAGCCGCGACCAGACGGATTCGTCGCGCAGCATCGAGGCGGGCACCAGCCTGAACCCGAAGCTCTCCTTGCGATCGTGCTGCAAGTCGAGGTACTGGTCGAACCCGATCGACAGCTCGTACACGTAATGCGGCACCCCGTCAACCGTGAGCCGACGGGGATCCGGAGCGAGTAGCTTCACCCTGCGAGCGAGAAACCCGGTCTTCTCTTCCTCCTCCAGCTCCCTCACCAAACCCTCGAGCGGACGCTCGCCATCCACACCGCCACCTAAGAACTCCAGCATCTTGTGCCCCGGGTTCCCCTTCGCCCTCTTGCGCGATAGCAGCAGCGCAGGACTCCCAAAACCGGTGACCCGCACGATCAGTTTCGCCACCCCTCGATGCTCTTGCTCCATCGACTCTCCGATCCCGTGAGCATCACAGATACGCCAACCCGTCCGGCTCGGCAACCTGCTCCCGAGCGGAGACGGCGCGGGGCCGGGCGAGCGTCGGGGCCCCGTGCCGCGAATCCTCGGCCGTACTATAATGAACCCGACCACCTGCCAGCGGAACGGATCGCCATGCAAGTGTCTCGACTCACCCTGATACTCTCGCTCGCGGTGACGGCTCAAGCGGCTGCCGCCCCACCGGCCGGCGCTCAGACGGACACCCTCATCATGTCGTTCGAGCACTACGAGCCCAAATCCACGCTCGTCGTGCCCGAGCACATCGTCACCAGCGCGCGGTACCCCTTCGTTGACGTACACGCGCACCAGAACGTGCCGCGGATGAGCGACGAGCAATTGGACTCACTGATTGCCGCGATGGACGCAATGAACATGGCCGTGATGGTGAACCTGAGCGGCGGCAGCGGAGAGCGGCTTATGGAGACCGTGGAACGAATGAAGAACCGCTACCCCGGCCGCTTCGCGGTCTTCGCCAACATCGACTTCCGCGGCATCGACGATCCGGACTTCGGCCGGAAGGCGGCGGCGCAGCTGGAGCGCGACGTGGCGAACGGAGCCCAGGGTCTCAAGATCTTCAAGAACCTCGGGATGTACGTGACCGACAGCGCCGGCAACCGCATAGCGACCGACGACCCACGCCTCGATCCCATCTGGGAGAAATGCGCCGAGCTCGGCATCCCCGTGCTGATCCACACCGGAGATCCCGCCCCCTTCTGGGAGCCGCACGACCGGTTCAACGAGCGCTGGCTCGAGCTGAAACAGCGGCCTCGCCGAAAGCGCCCGCCCGAGCCCAGCTGGGAACAGATCATGGGCGAGCAGTGGAACGTGATACGCAGGCATCCACGCACCACGTTCATCTCGGCCCACCTGTCCTGGCTTGGCAACGACCTCGGCAGGCTGGGACGGCTGCTCGACGAGATGCCCAACATGTACGTCGAGATGGGTGCGGTACTCGCGGAGCTGGGCCGGCAGCCGCGATTCGCGAGAGAATGGCTGATCAAGTATCAGGACCGGGTGCTGTTCGGGAAGGACGCCTGGGAGCCGTCCGAGTATCACGTGTACTTCCGCACCTTGGAGACGGCCGACGAGTACTTCGACTACTACCGCAAGCGTCACGCCTTCTGGAAACTCTATGGGCTCGCGCTTCCGGACGAGGTGCTGCGAAAGATCTATTACGAGAACGCATTGAACATCATTCCGGGACTGGAGTCGAGCAGGTTCGGCGAGCTCCCGTCTCGCTGACCAAACGGGGCGCTCCCTCTCGGCGCCCATGGGAGATGGCACGATGAAGCGGGTTCGACACGTCGCTGCGCCTGGGCTCGCCGCGATTCTCGTTGTCCTTGCGGTAGCGACCGCACGGGCACAACAGCTCACCTCCGAGATGGTCGTTGACCTGAAGGTCGTGACCGGCGTCGCGATGCAGCCGCAGGGCGAATTCGTGGCCTACACTCTTCGGGTGCCTCGCGGCGCGGACGAGGGACCGGGCGGCGCATACAGCGAGCTGTGGGTGGTGCCCACTGAGGGTGGCGAGCCGCGCCGGTTCACGAGCAAGCCCACTTCGGTGTCGTCACCCGCATGGTCGCCCGACGGATCGCTGATCACCTTCCTGAGCCGCCGTACCGACACCGACCCCAACACGCAGGTATATGCCATCGCGCTCGCGGGAGGCGAGGCCCGGCAATTGAGCCACGCGCCCCGCGGCGTGTCGGCCTACGCGCTCTCGCCCGACGGCGGCGAGGTGGCCTACACGATGCGCGACGCGCCGCCGCCCGAGGTGGAGAAGGCGCGCCGCGCGGGCTTCGATCAACGGGTGGAGGACACCTGGGAGACCATCACGCGACTCCACGTGGAGGATCTCGCGACCGGAGAGATTCGGCTGGTCACCACCGACGACATGCACGTCCGCGAGTTCTCCTGGGCGCCCGACGGAAGCCGCTTGCTCTATCGCGCGAGCGAGAGACCGTTCACCGACGACGGCTACATGTTCACGGACTACTACACCGTCGGTGCGGAGGGCGGCGCCGGCGCCATCGCTCACGACACCGAGGGCAAGCTCGGTCCGGCACGTTACTCTCCCGACGGCCGACACATCGCATGGCTCGGCGCCGTCTCCTTGAACGACCCCACGACGGGCACGCTCTTCGCGATCGGTGCGACCGGCGGCGAGCCAAGTAACCTCATGCCTGATTTCCCGGGCACGGCCGTGGCGTTCGCGTGGAAAGACGCGGAGACCATCCTGCTCAACACGATCGAGAAAACGCGAACGTTTCTCTACGAGGTGTCCATAACGGACGGCCGGATGAGACGGGTTTCGGGCGAAGATGCGCCGATCTTCCGCGGCATATCCCTCTCGGCCGACGGCGCGTTCTTCGCGACTCTCGGCAACGCGGCGGATCACCCGAACGAGGTGTTTGTGGGTGAGACCGACAGCGGAACTCTTACACGGCTCACGCACTCCAATCCCGTGCTGGCCGACATGACCTTCGGCGAGCAGGAGACGATCTCGTGGACCGGCCCGGACGGATGGCAGATCTATGGAGTGCTGATCAAGCCGGTGGGGTTCCGGGAGGGAATGAGGTATCCCTTGCAACTCCAGGTTCACGGAGGACCCGAGTCCGCCTACCTCGACGGGTGGAACACGACCTACAGCACTCTCGCGCAGATGCTGGCACAGCACGGTTTCGTGGTGCTCATGCCCAATTACAGGGGCAGCACCGGCCGGGGTGTGGCATTCGCGAAGGGTGACCACAACGACCCAATGGGCAAGGAGTTCGAGGACATGTTGGCGGGTGTCGATCACCTGATCGCGCAGGGCATCGTGAACCCTGATCGTGTGGGGATCGGCGGAGGATCATATGGCGGTTACACATCTGCCTGGGCCGCCACGCGCCACAGCGAGAGGTTCAAGGCCGCCGTCGTTTTCGCGGGAATCGCAAACCAGGTCTCCAAGATCGGCGTGACTGACACGCCTGCCGAGAATGCACTGGTCCACTGGAACATGTGGCACTGGGACGACCTGGAGCTGGTGTGGGACCGCTCACCCTTGAAGTACATCCGGAACGCCAGGACCCCTACGCTAATCGCCCACGGCGAGCAGGATCTTCGAGTGCCGACAGGTCAGGCGTTCGAGCTGTATCGCGCGCTCAAGCACGTTGGGGTGGAGACGCAGCTCGTGATCTACCCCAGGGAGCCGCACGGACTGAGGGAGCGGGCGCACCAGATCGACTTCAACCGGCGCGCGCTGGCGTGGTATCAGAGATTCCTGGGAGAGCCGGCGACCAACTGAGCAGCGCTCGTCTTATGCGGCAGGCGACGCCGTCAGCGCCTCACGGACGCTCGATGCGATCTCCTCGATCGTCCAGGGCTTCCTGAGCACGGGGGCCTGTCGGGGCAGACGCGCCTGCCCCTCTATGTCGCGGTCGCTGTAGCCCGTCGAGAACAGGAAAGGGACATGCTTGTCCATCCGACGGACAGCATCGAAAAGCCCCCTGCCACCGAGCTTCGGCATGACGACGTCCGAGATGATGAGATCGATCTCGCCGCCACGCTCCCGATAGAGCCGGAGCGCCTCTTCCCCGTCCCCCGCAACCAACACCGAGTACCCCAGCCGTTCGAGAACCCGCTGGCCGGTGCGACGCAGGAGCGGCTCGTCTTCGACCAAAACGATGGTCTCGCCCCCCACCGCTACCCGTTCGGCCTGCTGCTCCACCGCTTCGGACCCGGGCTCCCCACCGGGCTGCGCGAGGGGGAGGTACACGGAGATCGTGGTCCCCCGACCGACCTCGCTCTCGACGTCAATAAAGCCGTCCTCTTGCCGGACGAGGCCATAGACCATCGCCATGCCGAGACCCGTGCCCTTCTCTTGCGGCTTGGTGGTGAAGAACGGGTCGAAGATTCTCCGCTTGGTATCGTCGTCCATCCCGACTCCGGTGTCTCGCACCGCCAGCTCCACGTAGTCTCCCTCACGGGCGCCGGACCGCTTGCCGGCATCTCCCGCACCAAGAGCGACTCTGCCGACAGTGATAGAGAGGGTGCCCCCATCCGGCATGGCGTCCCTGGCATTTGTCACGAGGTTGAGCAGCACCTGCTGCACGGCACCCACGTCCGCCATCACCAAGCAAGGTCCCTCGGTCGTCTCCATTTCGAGATCGATGCTCTCGGGCATGAGCGATCGTACCATGCCCTTCATGTCGGCGACCGCCCTTGAGAGGTCCAGCCGTTCGATCTGCAATTCCGCCCGCCGACTGAATCCGAGGAGCTTGCGGATCATATCGGCCGCCCGCTTGGCCGCGTCCTCTATGCTCCGGACATCGTCGAGCTGCTCCCCTCCCGCGTCTTCCAGGGACTCTCGCAGCAGCTGCGCATTGCCCAGCACGACGGAAAGGACGTTGTTGATGTCGTGGGCGATACCGCTCGTGAGCTGTCCCACGGCTTCCAGCTTTTGTGCCTGGCGCAGCTGAGCCTCGAGCTCGTGCCGGTCGGTCACGTCCCTGGAGTTCACGACGATTCCCGGTTCGGGCGCATCCGGTGGCAGGGCCTGGCCCACTATCTCATGGAGGCGCCAGGAACCGTCGCGGCGACGGAGACGTATCTGCAGCGAGACAGGGACGCCCGGGCTCGCACCGGCTCGCCGGAGCGCCTCCCGCGTGCTTGGCAGATCTTCCGGGGACACCAGCTCGAAGCCGTCGGTGCCGATGAGCTCCCTCGGGTCGTATCCCAGATTCTGCCGGACGGATGGACTCACATGAACGATCTTTCCTTCGGCATCGATCATGAAGATCAAGTCGAGCGAGTTCGTGAGCAGCGTATCGAGCCACACACGAGACTCTCTCAGCGCCTGCTCGGCGCGCCTACGCTCAGCGATCTCGTCGGTGAGCTCCACGGTGCGGCGCGCCACGAGGCGCCGTAACGACCAGGTCCACCAAACCGCCCCCAGCACCACTACAATGAGCGGCACGACCGCATAGGCCGTGTAGCGCGCCACGTCGCGCCACGCGGACGCCGGCGCCTCCAACCACGCTTCGGAGATCTCGTCGAACCGGCCGGTGGCCTGAACTATGTCGAGGCCACGATCCAGTTGCCCGAGAAGCGTGCTATTGCCCTCAGCAACGGCAAAGACGTACTCGCCGCTCAACACGGGCGATCCGAAGGGAGCGATATTGCGCAGCGCATAGTCGCGGATCGCACGCCGCGCCCCCAAGCGTGTCACGAGCGCCAGATCGTGCTCGCCAGCTGCAAGGAGCCTAAGTGCGTCGGCCTCCGTCGCGACGTCTATTAGCCTTGTCCCAGGAGCTGTGGCGCGGAGATGTTCCTCGGCCAACGACCCGCGCTGCACGACGATCTCTCTGCCTTCGAGCTGCTCGAGCGAGTAAGCGTCGTAGTCGCCCCGACGGACCACGAACTGGAGGTAAAGGACCGTAAACGGGTCCGTGAAATCGTACACCCTGTGCCGTTCGGGCGAGCGGAACATGGGAAGTACGTCGATCTCTCCCCTGTCGAACGCGGCCCGTACTTCACTCCACACGCCGAGCCGGTGCTCGACCCTGAATCCCATCACCTCCCCGACCGCGCGCATCAGATCGACGTTGAACCCGGCGGGGTTGCCCGCCGCATCGATGAACTCGTAGGGCGGATAGCTCGCGTCTCCGCCGACCAGGACCACCGCACCCGCGGGAGCTTGCAGGGGTTCGGGACCCCTCTGGGCAGCCGCCGTGTCCCAGAACAGCACGCAAGCCAGGAGCGCGAGGGCCACCGCCAATGGGCGCATTTGGCCTCCCTTCGCCAACCAACCACCGGCGGCCGGGGGTCAACTGCCAGCTGCCAACCGCTAACCACCAACCGCCAACCGCCAACAATGACCTCGCAAGTTAGCGGCTTGGCACTCGCCAACAAAGGTGGCTAATGGGACATCGACCACCGTTTTTGGGACACTTGTGGCGGAAATGGGGGGAGCATCCCAATGCTCGCAACCGGGCGGATCCGATGAGGCGGCGAGCCCTTCATCGGCCTAAGTCACTGAGGGACACTGAATTAGGAGCCCCAGGGGCCGTTTTCCCCGCCTCGGAGCAAGCTTCCTCCGTCGCAAAGTCGGCTTACTCCGAGGCGGAGTCGACCGACTCTGTCGCTCGGGCGGCCGAATCCGTCACGGAGCGAGCTTCCTCCACGACGGGGAAAGCGTGCCCCACGGCCCGGGAAGCTTCCTCCGTCGCGGAGCGTGCTTCCTCCGTGGCGGAGCAAACCAACTCCGTCACGGAGGAAGCCGAGTACGCCTCGGAGGAAGCCGACTTTCCCATCCGGTCGGCCGCACACGCGGTCCATCAAACCGGCCACGCGTGGCTTCACGCTCGCCCGCGCCAATGGTGTGCAGACTCTCGTTTAATTGAGCCGGCATTGGCCGCGGTGTTCCGCCGACTTGCGGCCGGCCAAAAACGGCGCGACGATGATGCCCATGTCGCAAAGAGAGCCGCCCTCCGTTGGCTAGCGCCACCGCCATCGCTACACGTGCCGAGCGACACGCAGAACGCGAGGCGATCAAGGACGCGGCCGGCTGCCACCCGTACTCCGAGCTTCTCGCCGCATCCGAAAGGGCGGCATCGGGGCTGCTCGGAGCCGCCCGAGATCTCCAAGAGCAGCGGGTAGCGTATCTCATCCCTCCGTCGTTCGAGCACGTCGCAGTCCAGTGGGGCATCTGGCGGGCGGGCTGCGTCGCCGTACCGCTGTCTCTGCTCCACACGCGGCCCGAGCTCAAGCGCGCGCTCCGGGACGCCGAACCCACGGCGCTGGTCATCCATCCCGATCCGGAACACGAGGCTGCCGAGGTCGCGAGGCGCTCCGGCATCAGAGTGTGGCCGGCGCGGGAGCTGCTGGCGTGCCCCCCGCGCGCCCTCCCCGAAATCGATGACGCGCGGCGCGCGATGATCCTCTACACGAGCGGCACCACGGGAGAGCCCAAGGGCGTGGTCATGACCCACGCCGCGCTCCGAGCCCAGATGGAATGCCTGGCCGAGGCGTGGGGGTGGACGGATGCAGATCGGGTGCTTCTCGTCCTGCCGCTGGACCACGTGCACGGCATAGTGAACGTGTTGTCCTGCGCCCTATGGTCCGGCGCGCGCTGCGACATGATGCCCCGGTTCGACGCAGGTGAAACGTGGCGCCGACTGGTGGAGGGCGGGCTCACCCTGTTCATGGCCGTGCCGACGATCTACCAGCGCCTGATCGCCGCGTGGGAGCAGGCACCGCCGCGGAGCCGACGTGAGATGTCGCACGCTTGCCGCAAGCTGCGGCTCATGGTATCCGGATCAGCTGCCTTGCCCGCGAGCGTGTTCGAGCGCTGGAGGGAGATCTCGGGTCACACGCTACTCGAGCGGTACGGGATGACCGAGACGGGGATGGTGCTCTCCAATCCGTTGGACGCCGAACGCCGGGCCGGGTCGGTCGGCACACCCCTCCCGGGTGTCGAGGTTCGTCTGGTGAACGAACGGTTCGAGGACGTCGAGCCCGGCACTGGGGGGGAGATTCTCGTACGCGGGCCGGGCGTTTTCCTCGAGTATTGGCGGCAGCCCGAGGCCACCGCCCAGGCATTTCACGACGGCTGGTTCAGAACCGGGGACATCGCGATCCTCGAACGGGGCCGCTACCGCATCCTCGGCCGCAAGAGCGTCGACATCATCAATACCGGGGGATACAAGGTGTCCGCGCTCGAGATCGAGGAGGTGTTGCGCGAGCACCCCGCGATCCGCGAGTGCGCTGTTGTGGGAGTGCCGGACGATGAATGGGGCGAGAGAGTATGCGTGGCAGCGGAGCTTCAGGACGACACCCACCTCGATCTGGAGACGTTGCGAGACTGGGCGGCTAGGCAGCTCGCGCCCTACAAGATCCCGCGTAGTCTTCTCGTAGTGGGAGCTCTGCCGCGTAATCCAATGGGTAAGGTGGCCAAGCCGGAGGTGTCGGCCCTGTTCCGAGAAACCTCATGAGCCGGCTCGCCGACAACTGGCTGATCCTCCTGCTACTCGCGGGCTACGTCGCTCTCATGGCGTGGCACGCGGTCGTGGGCAAGCGCCGCACCCGCGGCCTCACGGACTACTACGTGGGCGGACGCGCAATGGGCGGCATCGCGTTGGGTCTGTCTTTCTTCGCCACGTACTCCAGCACCAACAGCTTCGTGGGCTTCGCGGGCCAGGCATACAGTTACGGGATCGCGTGGCTCCTATTGATCCCCGCCATCGTCTCGTTCTGCGTGCTGGCATGGGTGTGGATCGCGCCGAGGCTGCGGGCGGTAACGGAATCGCTCGACTCGGTCACAATTCCCGACTTCATGGGGTTTCGCTTCGGCAGTGACGTGGCGCGGTTCACGGCCGCACTCATCGTCGTCTTCGCGAGCCTTCTCTATATGACGGCCGTGTTCAAGGGTGCGGGAACGCTGCTGCAAGCGGTTCTCGGCATCTCTTACGTGTGGGCCATAGTGCTGGTCCTGGTGATCGTCATGGCCTACACGGCGGCGGGCGGCTTCATCTCCGTGGTCAAGACAGACGTAGTGCAGGGCGTCATCATGATTCTGGCGGCGCTGTTTCTCTTCACCGGCACGGTGAGCGCGAGCGGAGGTCTCGGGTCGTTCCTCACGGTGCGCAAATCTCTGGAAGGCGCGCGGCTGTTCGAGTGGGACGCGGCGATGCCGTTGCCGGTCTTGCTGGGCATTGTGGTTGCCGGCACCTTCAAGCTGGTTGTGGAGCCGCGCCAGCTCTCGCGCTTCTACGCACTAAAGGACAAGCGAGCCGTGCGGGCGGGGATGTGGACCTCGACCGCCGCTTTTCTAGTCGTGTACCTGATGCTGGTGCCGATCGGGATCTACGCCCGGAACCTCTATCCATCCGGCATCACCGACACGGACCGCGTGATCCCCGAGATGCTGAGCGGCGGCGCCGTGTTCCACCCGGCCGTCGCATCGTTTCTGGTGCTCGCGATGATCGCCGCCGCCATGTCCTCGCTGGACAGCGTGCTGCTGGTCCTCGCCTCCACGTGCGAGCGCGACATCGTAAGCCTCATCAGGCCGCCCCAATCGGAGGCGCGGGCGCTGCTCGCGACTCGCGTGTACGTGGCGCTGTTCGCCGTCGCGACGGCGGTCATCGCGCTCGAGCC
>JBHIEQ010000038.1:0-12451 GCA_046760725.1 Gemmatimonadales bacterium | reverse complement strand
CACCGACTTCGCCGTGAGGTAGCGCTGCACCTGGCTCTGATCGGTGCCGAAATACGACAACATCAGAAACGTCCCGCCGATCACGCCTGACCAGAAGGTGTAGGTCTGATTCACGTCGAACGAGAAATCGAACACCCGGAGCCTGCCGGTCGCTCCAGCGATTCGCAGCGCCTCGTCGGGGTTCACCGGCAACTGCACGAGCAGAACCACCACGACCGCGACGAGAGCCGCCACAATGAGCACCATCTGCTTGACGTCCACCCACGTGACGGCCTGGACGCCTCCGATCATGGTGTACACCACTGTCGGCACGCCGATCAGCGCCACCGACGCGACGAGATCCCACCCGAACACGGCCGAGAACACTACCGCTGGAGCGGCGACGATTGTTCCCACGGCCATGCCGCGAGAGAGCAGGAACAGGAAGCTCGTGAGCGAGCGCGTCTTGGCATCGAACCGGCGCTCGAGGTACTCGTATGCCGTGAACACCCTGGCTCCGTGCAGGAACGGCACGAGCGTCACGCCGAGAATGACCATCGCGAGCGGCAGCCCGAAATAGAACTGCACGAAACGGATTCCGTCGGTGGCCCCCTGACCAGTCGTCCCGATCATGGTCACGGCGGAGAGCTGGGTCGCCATCACGGAGAGCCCCACCGCCCACCACGGAAGACTCCGATTCGCGAGGAAATACCCGTCAATCTTATCTGTGCCCTCTGCCCTCCGAACGCCGTCCACGAGCACGTACGCCAGGTACGCGACGATGATGATCCAGTTTAGAGGGTGCACGGTGACCTGTTCATCGCGCGTAGAGGGCCTGAAGGAGCCAGAGCAGGAGCAGCGTCACTGCCTGCACGGCGAGAACGCGCGCGAGCGTGCGGCGGAAGAGCCCGGGGTGACTCGCTCCCCCGGTCGCGTCCCCCTCTCGCCGGGCATCGCCCGGCCGGGCTCCGTCCGGGGAGGACTCCGACAGGGCGCTCATCACCGCTCCCCGAGCGCCAACAGATTCAGAAACAACCTGTACGCGCCCGCGACCCCCGCGGGCAGAGAGCGGAAGAACGAGAGCCCCGTGTATACGTACGTCCCACTACCGTAGTGCGCGAACAGGAGCCCACCCCGCATGGGCGGCATGCCGGGATCGCTGAGCTCGAGGAGCGGCGTGTAAGCATGGTCCCATGATCCCGCGAAGTAGAGCCCGCGTTCCTGCGGCCAGCCCACCCAGTCACTCTCGCCGATTCTATGCGGCACGCGGAACACGGGATGGTCCGGCTCCAAAACGCGCACAGGCGCCGTCTCGTCCGTGATGCGGTCGTGCGGAAAGGAGATCCGGAGCGGATAGGGCGCATACCCGCCACGGACGAACTGATACTGCTGGTACTGCACCAGGAGATGCCCGCCGTTCTCGACGTATGCCAACAAGCGATCGTTGTGGTTGACGAGCGCCGAGTCGGTCTCGTACGCGCGGCTCCCGATGACGATGGCATCGAACCGCGCGAGATCCGAAGTCGCGAGGCCCTCGGCGTCGAGTAGTTCGATGGGTAACCCCACGCGCCGCAGTGCCTCGGGAACGCGATCCGACGCACCGCGCACGTACCCTACCGTTCGAAGGCGGGGAAGAGTGAGCGGAACCACGTGCACCCTGCTCTCGGCGGGCCTGACCCTCGGGGTGAGCGCCACGTGCGCGTAGTCGATCACCTCGACTCCCCGATCGAAGACCCGGCCGTCGTCGGCTCGGGCAACCGCCCGGAGCCTGATCTCCGATGCGCCGGAGCGGGGAAAGGGCACGCTGAATTGCAGCGACTGGGAGGCGCCTTTCGGGCCAAGGCGGAATGGCGCGGTCAGACCGGCAAGCTCCACGACCCCGCTTACGGGCGAAGTCCCATTGTGAGTGAGACTCACCGAGAACTGTCGCGGCGCTCGGTCGTCAGCAGGCCAGACCACCAACTCAGGTTCGATCTTCACGTCGATCGCCGGGACCACGCGCACGTTCCGGCGAACCTCTCCCAGCACCTGGTCCCGCTCTCGGTATGTCACCGGCCGTGAGATCCCGAACCGCGCGCCCGCAAGCACCAACTCCACCGTGGCCGTCAGGAGCGGCGGATCGAACGGCGCTCCGCGCAACTCGGGCGCAACCTCGGACCAATCGTACAGCGCACCCTTGATTGCGCGGGCCAGAAAGTATGGCTGAGTGGGTTGCGCTTCTTGCGGGACTTCGACCACGAGGCGCCGCTTCAGATCGGCGCCGGGCCCGAGAACCTCGGCCTGGGACGCCAGCCGATCGACCTTCCACCCGGGAGGCGCGGTCACCGTGATTCCCTGGACGGTGAGCACGGCGCCTCCGGCGTTGTACAGCTCGACCTCGATCTCTACCGACTCACCCGGAACGAGCTCTGCGGCCCCGGCCCTCGCATCGATCACGATTCCCGCAGCTACCGTGAGGGCCTCGCCAAGCAGGCGTCGTTCATGAGCTGTGACGTCCCCGGCCTCTTCCCCGCGCGCGAGTGCCTCGGCGAGAGCCGGAACCGCCTCGATCATCCGCAGGGGAGCAACGCTCCGGCGGAGCGAATCCGCGAGCCGCGCATAGGGCGATTCGTTCTCAGGGATCCCCTGGAAGATGCCCGCACCCGGTCCCCCATCCGTCCGGTCCTGGACGAGCGCCAGCCGCGTCCGGGAAGGTCCGATCGGCTGGAGCACGCCGAACGCCTGCGACCGGTGCTGACTGCGGCTTGCCATCGCGATCTGCTCGTAGGAGTAGCCCGACCTGGGATCCAGAGCGCCTGTCTCGAGCGTGAGCGTGGTTGCCGCCGTGTCGAATCTGCTCGACCGATACAGCTTGAGCGGCCGCCATGCGGTCAGTCCCTCCTCGGACTCCAGCTCCGGGAAGCTCGCGGGATTTCCCGCCGCATCGAATGCGCGATGCGCGATGACACCCGCCATCACGTGCTGGCCGTGGCGATCGCGTGGCGTTCCCGACCAGATCGACACGATCACGTGCGGCCGGAAGCGCCGAACGACTCGCACGGCATCCTTGAGGATCGAGTCGGGGAGCCAGAACCCTTCGGTCTCCTCCAGCGAGCGGGAGTAGCCGAAATCGTAGGCACGGGTGAAGAACTGCCGCGCACCGTCGATCGCCCTGGCCGACACGAGTTCCTGGGAGCGCAACAGGCCGAGATCGACACCCAACTCCGGACCGATGAGGTTCTGCCCTCCCTCCCCGCGCGACAGCGACAGATATGCCACGTCGGCGCCGTATCCCTGGGACAGTAGCGACAGGAGCCGGTTGTCCTCGTCGTCGGGGTGCGCCGCGACCATGAGTACGCGGCGGCTCTCGCGCAACTGCTGAAGCAGGCGGTCGAGTGCTGGAGCGCCGCCCGTGGAGGGCGGGGATATCTGTGCAGCGAGGGGTTGTCGCGCCGCGAGGCCGAGCGCTAGGAACGCGCAGAGCCTAAGCGGCTTCACGCGCGATCACGATGCTCCGCAGGCGCTCCGCGCTCGGGTCCTGCGGATCGCCGAACGGGTGAGGATGGCCGCCGGCATCCAGGATCACCGAAGGGCAGATGAACTCCAGTTTGCGGGCGCGGATCCGATCTTTTACCGCCTGGGTCCCTACAGGCGCCCCGAGCACGATGCGCGTGGGTTCGAACTGCGCTAGGGCATGCGCCGCGGCCAACAGCTTCCAGGGTGACGTGACGTGACCGTCCACGATCGCGACCTCCATGCCCTGCGCGGAGCGCAGCGCGCGGGATCCCCTGAACAGCAGGCGTTCGGTCTTGATTGCGCGCCGCGTCCTCTCAATGGCCTCGTTGAGGGCATCCATCATGCCGAACCGAGGCTCGAACTCCGGATCCAGCACTGCATCCGCATCCTCCGCGGCGGCTCCGATGATACCCAGGCCCTCCAGTCGCACGTGTGCGGCGACGATGACGTCGAACTGACAGCCCATCGCCTTGGACGCGCTTGCGGCGATCTCCACACCACTGGCCGAGAGCCCCAGCACGAGCGCCGGCTGAGTCACACGCTTGTACAGCTGGCGACCGAGCTGAGATCCCGCGCCCGAACGCGTGGGATAGAGAGCAGGGGTCGTCTCGGTCGAAGTCATGGGGTCAGGAATCGAGCCAATATAGAGGAATACCGCCCACAACCGGTACCCACCCCACGCTCACGCGTGTCCCCAGCTAGGGGGTGGCACCGGGCTGCAGGTATCGCGCCAGCCACTGGTGCACCTCGGACCACCAGATCTTCTGGTTCTGGGGACGGCCGATCCAGTGGCCCTCGTCCGGAAAGTACACCAGTCTCGCCGGCACGCCCCGCCGCCTGAGCGCCGTGAACATCTGTAGGCCCTCGGTGTCGGGGACCCGGAAGTCGAGCGCACCGTGCAGCACGAGCGTCGGCGTTCGAAAATGCTCCGCGTACCGGTGTGGCGACCACCGCTCGTACCACGTGCGACTCACCCACGGCGGTCCCGCGAACTCCCACTCAGGAAACCACAGCTCCTCAGTGGCGCCGTAGAAAGACTCCAGGTTGTAAACGCCTGCGTGGGTGATCAGTGCGTCGAACCGGTCGGTGTGCCCGTTTATCCAGTTGACCATATAGCCGCCGTAGGATCCTCCCGCGGCGGCGATCCGCGTGGAATCGACGAAGGGGAACCGGGCGGCGTGATGCACGCCCGCCATGATGTCCGTGTAAACTTTCCCACCCCAGTCGCGCGAGATCTCGTCCACGAACTGCTGCCCGAAGCCTGTGGAGCCCCGCGGGTTGAGCAGTACGGTGACATAGCCGGGTGCCGCGAAAAGCTGTGCGTTCCACCGACTGTGAAATCCGTCGAGCCAGGCGCCCTGGGGTCCGCCGTGAATCAGAACCAGGAGCGGGTACCGCGCACCCTCCTCGAACTGAGGCGGCTTGACCAACAATCCGTGCACCGTGCGCCCGCCGTAGCCCACCCACTCTATCTCCTCGGCGGGATGCATCGTGACTTCTTCCAGGACTTGTGCGTTCAAGTTCGTGAGTGGCCGAGGGTCGCCCCGGTCGGCCACACGCCACACATATACCTGCCCCGGGCGATGGATGGCGTCGTTCACGAACGCCATCGTTCGCCCGTCGTTCGCCAGGGTCGGTTGACGGCAATTGCCCCAACGGACCAGGCCCTCGACCCTTCCGCCGAGATCGACCGAGAAGATCACAGTGCGCTGCCGGTCTTGAGCCGTGAAGATGATGCCGTCGCTGTTCGGGAGCCACGTGAACGCACCGATCGAGCGATCGAACCGACTCGTGATCTCGCTGGTCTCACCACTCTCCTGGTCCCGGATCATCAAGCGCCAGCGGTCCGACTCGAAGCCCGGTCGCTCCTGTGACAGAAACGCCAGGTAGCGTCCGTCCGGTGCCATTGCCGGATGCCGTTCTCCCCCCTTCATTGCGGCGGTCAGGTTCTCCGGCTCCCCGCCCTCGATGTCCACCTGGTAGATGTCCGAGTTGGTGTGCCATGCCTGATTGGCACCCACCTTTGTCGTGTAGATGAGTTTGGTGCCGTCCGACGAGAAGGTGTAGTCTTCCGAGCCTCCGAACGGAGGTACCGGCACGTCGTACGGTTGCCCGGCGATCACATCGCGAGCCTCTCCTCCCGTCGCCGGCACGACGAACACGTGACTACGCCGTCCGTCCTCCCACGCGACCCAGTGACGATAGAGCAATTCCTCGTAGATGCGCGCCGACGACGGCGCATCTGCGGCCTCCGCCATCCGTCTCCGATTGCACGCGTCGTCGGGACACCCTGGGTAAACCTCGGAAACGAACGCCAGATGCTTTCCCGTGGGAGCCCACACGATCCCGTCCACTCCCGTGGAGAGATTCGTCAGCTGTCGAGTTCTGCCGCTCGCTACGGAATACAGATGGATCTGCGGAGTCCCGTCGACGGGTGCCACGTACGCGACTGTCCCGCCGTCGGGCGACCAGCGACCCCCGTGGCCGCCCTTACCTTCCTCGGTGAGGCGGCGCTGCGTGCCGCCCGAGGCGGGTGCGAGCCAGACATGGCTTTCCCGTCGGTCCTCCTCAAGCGACGTCGATGTGACCGTGTACAGCACCCAACGCCCGTCGGGCGAGATTTGAGCATCGGCCGCGCGGTCCAGGGTCAGGAACTCCTCGATCTCCAGAGGCCGTCCGCCGACCTGCGCCTCCGCCGGTTGCGGGAGCGCGAGCGCACCCGTCAGCGCGGCCGCGATCGCGAGTCGCGTCATCTTATCCAGCCTACTTTCGGTAGGATTCCGTATGTTGGACTCCGAGCTTCGGCCGCGCAACCGGTCACACGCAGGTGGCGTCGCGCGCAGCCCAATGCGATATTGCAGCCGGGAACTGCATAGGCGCGCTTTACCTTCAATCATCGAAGGGCGACGCCGTTCTCAAACCACTCCAATCGAGATTCCAGAACGAAAATGGCGACAGTCACTACAGATAAAGAGACGCAAGCCCGCGCCGAACGTCACGTGAGCGAGCGCGAGGCGCGCGAGGTAGCAGAGGCGGCACGACAGAAGGAGTGGCGTGCGCCGAGTTTCGTGCGCCGGCTGTTCGAGGGGCGCCTGCCGCTCGACCTTGTGCATCCTTACCCGAGGGTTCCCGAAGAAGAGTTAGCGCGGGCGCGCCCGTGGTTGGAGAAGCTCGAGAAGCTCTTGAAGGGAAAAGTCGATGCTGAGGCGATCGACAGGGACTACAAGATCCCCCAGGAAATCATCGACGGCTTGGCCGAGCTGGGCTGCATGGGGATCAAGATACCCCGGGAATACGGTGGGCTGGGCTTCTCGCAGGCGATCTACAACCGGGCCGTTGCGCTCGCGGCGAGCTACGAGAGATCAATCGGCGTGCTGCTGTCGGCCCATCAGTCGATCGGAGTACCGCAACCGCTTAAGGAGTTCGGGACACCCGAGCAGAAGAAGAAGTACCTGCCCCGCCTTGCCAAAGGCGCCATAAGCGCATTCGCGCTGACCGAGCCCGGCGTCGGCAGTGACCCCGCTAAGATGACCACGACGGCTGTCCTCTCGGATGACGGCGAGCACTACATCCTGAACGGCGAGAAGCTGTGGACTACGAATGGGACCATAGCCGAGATCATGGTCGTCATGGCCAAAACCGGGGAGCGTGAGATTACGGCGTTCATCGTTGAGAGCGACTGGCCCGGTGTCGAGGTCGCCCACCGGTGCCACTTCATGGGTCTGCACGGAATCGAGAACGCCGCCTTGCGCTTCACGAACGTCAAAGTGCCGAAGGAGAACATCCTGTGGGACCGTGGCAAGGGTCTCAAGCTCGCGCTGATTACGCTGAACACGGGGCGGCTCACGATTCCCAGCACTGCGGCTGCCGCCGCCAGGGCGTGTCTGGGAATCGCGCGGCGCTTCAGTCAGGAGCGCGTGCAATGGGGTCATCCCATCGGTAAGCACGACGCCGTGGCGCAGATGCTCGGGCGCATCGCCGCCAACGCTTTCGCGATCGAGGCCGTTGCCGACCTGGCGGCTCTCATAGCGGACGAAGGCAAGATGGACATACGCCTCGAGGCTGCGATGGCGAAAATGTGGACCACGGAGCGCGGCTGGGAGCTGGTCGACGACACGCTTCAGATCCGAAGCGGCCGCGGATACGAGACGGCCTCTAGTCTCAGGGCACGGGGAGAGCGGGCCGAGCCGATCGAGAAGATGATGCGCGACTTCCGCATCAACATGATCTTCGAAGGCTCGAGCGAGATAATGCGCCTGTTCATAGCGCGCGAGGCCGTGGACACCCATCTCAATGTGGCGGGCGCGATCGCCAACCCGAAGGCATCGCTGGGGCAGAAGATCCCTGCGTTCCTCAAGGCCGCACTCTATTACGCGTTCTGGTACCCTGCGCGATGGTTTGGCTGGGGCTGGTGGCCCCGTTACGGCGAGTTCGGCAAGCTCGCGCGCCACCTGCGCTACGTGAACCGCCGCTCGCGCAAGCTCGCTCGCACGCTGTTTCACGCGATCGTACGGTTCGGTCCGAAGCTCGAGAAACGGCAGGCCGTGCTGTTCCGCATGGTCGATATCGGCGCCGAGCTGTTCGCGATCACCGCGGCCATCAGCCGCGCGCACGCTCTCCGGATCAGCAAGTCACCCGAGGAACGCGCTCAAGGCGCCTCTGCGGTCCACCTCGCCGACACGTTCGCCTGGACCGCGCGCCGCAAGATCGACGGCCTGTTCCGTGAGGTGTTCAGTAACGACGACGTGAGGGTGTACAAGACAGCACAGCGCGTGATGGCAAACCAGGTGGCCTGGCTGGAAAACAACACGGGCCTGGAAACCTAGACGGCGTCGCCTCAGCCTGGTGGTGGACACCGTGGTGGTCACTCGCCGGCGCCACGATGACTGCCGGCAAACTTGAGGGCAACATGAGTCCGGGCAGGTCGGCGGGGACGATTGGGGGTCGTCGGCTCCTTGCGGTCAGACACAACCGCCGGCAACTGCCTCCCGCTCCCCTAAACCCCCGCCAACGCCTGATCGATGTCGTACACGAGATCCTCGAAATGCTCCACCCCCACCGACAACCTCACCATGCTCGGCGTGATACCGTAGCGTACCTGATCTTCGGGCGGCACATCCGAATGCGTCATGGTACCGGGATGTTCCGCCAGTGATTCCGTACCACCCAGACTCACCGCCAGCCTGATACACTGAAGCCCGTCCAGGAAACGAAACGCCGCCGCCTCACCACCGGTCAGCTCGAACGACACCATTGAGCCCGGCGCGAGACACTGCCTGCGATACACGCCGTACATCGGATCGTCCTCGTCGAGCAGGTCGAGATAATGAACCTTGGTCACCTTGGGATGTTTGCTCAAATGATCCGCGACATAGCGGGCGTTCTTCATCTGGGCCGTCATGCGCATCTTGAGCGTCTCGAGACTCCGCATCAGCAGCCACCCGGTCCACGGGTCGGCCATGGTTCCCATGAACGTCCTGAGTGCGCGGATCCGACTCATCGGCTCTTCCCTGCCGAGACACGCACCCGCGATCAGATCACTGTGCCCCCCCAGGAACTTGGTGGCCGAGTACAACACCAGATCGGCTCCATGCTTCAGGGGCTGCTGCCAAACGGGGCCGAGAAACGTGTTGTCCACCATCACCACGGGTCGCTCGCCATCTCCTCCCAGAGACGCAGCTAGATCGGCCGCACCAGCGATGTCCACCAGTGCATTCGTCGGATTGGCCGGCGTCTCTACGTACACCGCGGCTACTCGCTTGCCCGCCACGCGCTCGCGCACACCTGCTCCGACTTCCGCAATGGGCACTCCCGCCATGAACGGGACCGGCGTCACTCCGAACTCCGGGAGGAAGTGACGGATGAAATACTCGGTCCCACCGTACAGCGGCTCACTATGCACGATCGCGTCGCCGGGCCGGACGAACGCCAGCAGGCTGGTCGTGATCGCAGCCATGCCGCTCTCGAACGCAGCGCACTGGTCCGCATCGTCCCATAGAGTGAGCCGATCCTCCAAGATCTCGAGGTCCGGATTGTTGAGCCGACTATAGATCAGCCCCAACTCTTCGGTGGGACCCTTCTCGCGAAGCCCGTAGGCGACCTCGAAAAACGACTTCCCCGCCTCCGCGTTCTCGAACACGAAGGTGGACGTCTGGAATATCGGGCACTTGACCGCTCCCTCTGACAGCATCGGGTCGTAGCCGTAGCTCATCATCAAGCTCTCAGGGTGCAGCTCGTGATCTCCAATCTTCCGCTTGTGGTACTCCGGCACCGTTCACTCCTTGAGAGGTGGCGTATGGCCAGGTTCGTGAGTACAGTGTGACCGGTCAAGTGGGACCGATCGGTCTGAAGGGTTCTTCACGATGAGCTTCGCTGATCTCTCTCCGGTCGTCCAAGCATTGGTCGGCGGCGTCGGGACATGGTTCCTTACACTCTTGGGAACCATCCCGGTGCTGTTCATCCGCAACGTGAACCGGAAACTGATGGATGCCATGATGGGCGCGGCCGGCGGCATCATGGTCGCAGCGGCCTGCTGGTCACTACTCATACCGGCGATGGACACGGGCGGCGTGTGGCGCGCTCTGGTGGGCCTGGGCCTCGGCGCCGTGGGGATCTGGGCGCTCGATCAGCTCATTCCGCACCTTCATTCCGAGTTCCCCGACGAAGCCAAGAGCGAGGGCCCGAGTGTCGCATGGAAACGATCGGCCCTGCTCATGGCCGCGATCACGATCCACAACCTCCCCGAAGGGCTTGCCGTCGGCCTCGGATTCGGCTCGGGAGACCTGGGACGGGCGATGGTGCTTGCCCTGGGAATCGGCCTCCAGAACATCCCCGAAGGACTGGCCATCGCCATGCCGCTCAGAAGAGACGGAATGCCGCGCGGCCGAGCCTTCTACTACGGCCAGCTGTCGGCCGTGATCGAGCCCGTAGCCGCCGTGGGAGGAGCACTGTTCGTGACCGTGGCGGCAGGAGCACTGCCCTACGGCCTGGCGTTCGCCGCCGGGGCCATGCTGTACGTCGTGGTCGAGGAACTCCTCCCCGAAACCACGCGCTCAGGACACGTAGATGTCGCCACCGTGGGTTTCATCTGCGGGTTTGCCATCATGATGGCGCTGGATCAACTGGCGCCATGATTCCGGTTAACTTTGGAGTACCATGCCCAACGTGACACTAGCCTGCCAGTTCTGCGGGACCCGAAACCGCATCGACCTGGACCGACACGACCAGCGCCCGAAATGCGCCGAGTGCGGCAAGCCCTTCCTGCTCGATCGACCAGTGAGAGTCGAGGAGGAGAACTTCGACGCCAGCGTCCTGGAGGCCGAGGTGCCGGTCCTCGTGGACTTCTACGCGGACTGGTGCGGACCCTGCCGCATGATGGCACCGGTATTGGACGATATCGCCCAAAACAACGCGGGGAAGCTCCTCGTCGCCAAGGTCGATACCGACCGCGCGCCCGGAATCAGCCAGCGGTACGGGATCCGCTCGATCCCCTTCTTCGGGAGATTCGAGAACGGCGAAATGGTGAAGACCGCGATCGGCGCGGTCGGGAGAGAGGGACTCGAGGCTCTCGTGAACGGAGATCGGTGAGGAGACAGCCCACGACCGCCGCGTGATCTAACGCGCCCCCGTGGACGACTACGCGGGGATCCCCCGCCTCTTGATCACCAGCTCCATCGCCTCCGCAAACCGGTCCACCTCGTCCAACGTCGTATAGACATTGGCCGTCACGCGAATCCCTGTGCATGCCTCGTGACCGATCGACGTCACGATGATTCGCCGGGAAGTCCACAACCAGCTTGTGAGCTCGGCGGGATCCACACCGTCGATTGCCACGTTCGCGAGACCGGCCGACATCGCCGGGTCGTAGCTGGTGTACAACCTGACACCGGGCTGTCCGTCCAGGCGCTTCATCCAGCGGTCCCTCAAGTAGCGTAGCCTCGCCACCTTGCGCTCTCCACCGATCCCCTGGTGGAAAGTGAGCGCCTCGGCGATGGCGTTGTGATTCGCGGCGGGATGCGTGCCGATCTCCTCGAACTTCCTGATGTCGCCGTTCATCTTTTCCGGCGCCGCCATCATCGGCCACAGCCTCTCGATCTTCTCGCGCCTCACGTAGAGGAAGCCGGTCCCGATCGGCGCCAGCAACCACTTGTGCAGCGACGTGCCGTAATAGTCGCACTCAAGCTCATCGCGCTTGAACGGAAAGTGCGCGAATGCATGCGCGCCGTCCACGATCGTCTCGATGCCACGTTGCCGGGCGAGCCGACAGATGTCGAGCACCGGGAATATCTGGCCCGAGAGATTCGTGATGTGGCAGAAGTGGATCACCTTGGTGCGCGGACTGATCGCCCGTTCGAACAGATCCACCAGGTACTGCATGCTGGGCGGCGGGTCGGGGAAAGACAGCTTCTTGACTACGATCCCCTCTCGACGCGCCCGCTGATCCCAAGTCGTGAGCATGCGGGGATAGTCCTGATCCGTCGTCAGGACCTCGTCGCCCGGCTCCAGATCGATCCCGAGCTGTGCTATCTCGAGGGCCTCGCTGGCGTTTCTCGTGATCGCCATCTCCTCGGGATCGCAGCCGAACTCGCGGGCCAGACGCTGCCGCACCCCCTCGATCTGCGGCTCCAACACCTTCCACATCGTGTACACCGGCGCCTGGTTCGAGTACTCGAGGTAACGACGCAACGCGTCCTGAACTACCTTGGGGCTGGGAGAGACACCGCCGTTATTGAGATTCACAAGGCTGCGATCGACCTGAAACGCCTGCTGGATCTCAGCCCAGAAATCTTCGTCGGCCGCGAGGTCCGAGGGCGTCCGACCATCCACCGCCCCAGTGGTGGACGTCACCCGTTCGAGCCAGTCGTCCCTGAGAGACGGCACCGTGGCCATCGCCGCCATTCCGCTCATCGAGCGAAGGAAATCACGTCGAGAGGTCGTCATCCCACACTCCTGGGAAGGGCGCTGTGCGCTGCTATGG
>JBHIEQ010000037.1:0-12505 GCA_046760725.1 Gemmatimonadales bacterium | reverse complement strand
ATCTCCGCCGCCTCCGCCATCTCTTCCTCTTCCTCCGCCTCCTCCACCGGCTCTGCCACCTCCGCCACCTCGAACGTATCGTCGAGTGTCGTGGTCTCTATCTCGAGGGCCGGCAGCTCGGCGGCTTCGACCTCCTCTTCCGCCGCCGTCATCTCCAGCCCCTCAAGCGTCTCGACGTCGTCGGCCAGAGCGGCCAGCTCGACCGAGGCGCGCTCGATCTGGACTTCCTCGGTCTCCTCGTGCGGCAGCTCCTCGACCGGCTCTTCGGGCTCTGCCACGGCCGTGGTCTCTATCTCCAGAGCCTCCGCCTCCGGCGCCTCCTCGAACTCCTCCATCGAGGTGGTCTCGATCGCCAGCTCCTCGGGCTCCTCCACTTCCTCCGGCTCCGCAACCGCGGCGGGGGCGGCGGGCTCATCCAGATCGATGAAGACGAGGTCACCCGCGCCCTTCGCCTTAGCCTTCGCTTTCTCGTCCAGTTCCTCGTCGGTGATCGCGGCCATCGGCTGCGAGGCTCTGAGACGCTGCACCTCGGCTTCGGCCGAGTGACCTGCCGCCTCGAGCAGTTCCGCCACGAGCATTCGGATCTCTTCGTTGCCCGGCGCCAGCTCAGCGAACTCTTGCACCGGCTGAATCGCCTGCTCGAGCTGGCCCGCCTTCTGCATGCGGTCGGTGTACTCGATCAGGTTCTTCTTCGCCTCGGCGGCGAAGCCGCGACCGAGCATCAGTCTGGCGAGTCGCAGGTAGGTCTGCGTACGACCGGGTGAGCTGCGAAGGATCTTGTTGCAGAGCGCGATGGCGTTGTTCTGCAGCCCGGACTGCTCGTACAGATCAGCCGCCCGCTCGTAGGTATCAACCGCCTCGTGAGTCTTGCCCACCTTGATGTAGAGGTCACCCAGTCTGTTGAACAGCGCGAGCTCGCCTTCGAGCTCCGGTGTGCCCTCCAGCTCCTTGAGGATCTTCTTGTACTGGTCGATGGCCTTGTCGTGCTGATTCTTGGCCTCGAACTTGCGGGCCTTCTCCTTGGCCTTTTCGATATTCAGGGCAGACCTCTGGCGGCTGAGAGTGACTTCGTGAGGTGAACTTACCCTTCAGATGAGAAAATGTACCGGCCGCTCTCTAGGGTGACAAGGCGCACCGCTCACCCAGACATCTGTAATGAGATTCACGCCGTACCAATACACCAGCTCTCGCCAATCGCGCACGGCCGCGAGCGCGAGATCGGCGCGGAATCCTTTGGCGATCTGGCCGCGCGTCGCCGCCTCACCCACCGCGGCCGCTCCGTTTACGGTCATCGCGATCAGCGCCTCGGCCGGCGAGAGACCGAGCTGAGTGACACCCAGCATGCCCATCAGCGGGAGACTCATGCCGGGAGAGCTGCCCGGATTGAAGTCGGTCGCGAGGGCGACGGCGGCACCGGCGTCGATCAGCCGTCTCCCGGGCGCCTGCCGCCTCTGACCCAGGAACAGCATGGTGCCGGGCAGGAGCACCGCTATGGTATCGCTTGCGGCCAGCGCGCGAACGCCGTCGTCCGAGATCGCCGCCAGATGATCCGCGCTCACCGCGCCGAGCTGTGCCGCCAGCTCGGCACCACCAGAGGGGTCCAGCTCGTCCGCGTGCAGCTTGAGGCCGAGGCCACGCCGCCGGGCCGCCTCCAGCACACGGCGTGACTGTTCGACCGTGAACACCCCGGGCTCGCAAAAGACGTCGCAGTAGCGGGCGATCCCCTGCTGCTCGACCGCGGGAAGCATCTCGTTCACGACCAGCTCCACGTAATCGTCGGGTCGGTCGCGGAATTCCGGAGGTATCTCGTGTGCACCCAGAAACGTGGCAACGACGGCCGGCGTGCCCCGCGAAACCGTCTTGACGACTTCGAGCTGCTTGAGCTCGGCTCCCAATGAGAGCCCGTAGCCGGACTTGACCTCGACGGTTGTCGTGCCCAGCGCAAGGAAATGCCCCAGTCGCTGCTCGGTGAAGGCGACGAGATCCTCGAGCGAGCGATCGCGCACGTCGGTCACCGACGCCAGGATCCCGCCCCCCTGGGCCGCTATCTCCTTGTAGCCCTCTCCCTTCGCACGCCGTTCCTGCTCCCCGGTGCGCGCCACGCCGAAGACCGTATGCGTGTGGCTGTCCACGAATCCCGGAAACAGAACCCCGTCCACCTCGACCAGCTTGGCGTTCCCTTTCCCGGCGCTTCTCTTGAGGTCGTCGTACGGACCGACGTCCTGAATCAGCCCGTCGTCACCGATGAGCACCGCCGCGTCGTTCAGTACCTCCAGCTCGGACATCTCGGCGCCGTGCCGTGCCCGCGCGGGACCGCGGCACGTCACGACCTGCGATGCCCCCACCATCAGGATGCTCAGTCTGTCACCTCCTGCATGGGGATTCTGATTCCGTGCTTGCGTGCCGCGGCGATCGCCTCGGGATACCCCGCGTCGGCATGCCGCGCGATGCCGCTCCCGGGATCGTTGGTGAGGACGCGCTCGAGGCGGCGTGCCGCACCAGCCGTACCGTCCGCCACGATCACCTGGCCTGCGTGCAGGCTGTTGCCGATTCCCACTCCCCCGCCGTGGTGGAACGAGACCCACGACGCGCCGGAGGCAGTATTGAGAAGCGCATTCAGGATGGGCCAGTCGGCGATCGCATCCGAGCCGTCACGCATTCCCTCGGTCTCGCGGAACGGCGACGCCACGGATCCCGTGTCCAGATGGTCGCGGCCGATCACTATCGGAGCGGATATCTTGCCGCTCCCCACCAGCTCGTTGATCGCGAGGCCGAACCGGGCGCGCTCACCCTGACCCAACCAGCAGATCCGTGCGGGCAGCCCCTGAAACGCCACCCGCTCGCCCGCCAACTCGATCCACCGGCTGAGGTGCAGGTCTTCGGGGAACAGCTCGAGAACCAGCTTGTCGGTCTCTCTCAGGTCGTTGGGATCACCCGAGAGCGCGACCCAGCGAAACGGCCCCTTCCCCTCACAGAAGAGCGGCCGAATGAACTCGGGCACGAACCCGGGGATGTCGAACGCGTCGCCCACGCCGGCGTCGCGCGCCTCCGCCCGAATGTTGTTGCCGTAGTCGAAGGCGACCGCGCCCTTGCGCTGGAGCGCCAGCATCGCCCGAACGTGCTCGGCGATGGAGGCTCTGGCACGACGCACGTAGTCTTCTGGATCCTGCGCGCGCAGCTTCTCGGCCGCCTCGACATCGAGGCCCGCCGGGACGTAGCCGCCAAGGGGATCGTGGGCCGAGGTCTGATCGGTGAGCACGTCGGGCACCCAACCTCGCCTCACCATCTCGGGCAGCACTTCTGCGCAGTTGCCGACGAGGCCCACCGAAAGCGGCTCGCCCTTCTCGCGCGCCTCCGACACCAGCCGCCATGCGTCGTCCACGTCGTCCGTCATGCGGTCGAGGTAGCGCGTGTCGAGCCGTCGCTGAATGCGGCGCGGGTCCACCTCGACCGCCAGTATCGCCCCCTCGTTCATCGTTGCCGCCAGTGGCTGGGCGCCGCCCATCCCTCCGAGTCCGCCCGTCAACACGATCCTGCCCTTGAGCGTCCCACCGAAATACCTGCTTGCCACGGCTCCGAAGGTCTCGTAGGTGCCCTGGAGGATGCCCTGCGTGCCGATATAGATCCAGCTCCCCGCCGTCATCTGCCCGTACATCGTGAGGCCGGCTCGCTCGAGCTCCCGGAACTTGTCCCAGGTGGCCCATCGCCCCACGACGTTGGCGTTCGCGATGAGAACGCGCGGCGCGTCCTCGTGCGTCTGGAAGACGCCGACCGGTTTGCCGGACTGAACGAGCAACGTCTCTTCGTTCCCCAGGGCGCGGAGCGACTGGCAGATGGCGTCGAAGGCGGCCCAGCTCCGGGCCGCCCGCCCCGTGCCTCCGTAGATCACGAGATCCTCGGGCCGCTCGGCGACGTCGGGATCGAGGTTGTTCATGAGCATCCTCAGTGCCGCTTCCTGAACCCAGCCGCGGCACGAGATCTCGGTTCCGCGCGGCGCGCGGACTTCGCGTGGCTTCATACCCAGGCCTCCTTCGCAATAGCCTCGGTCAAGCGTTCGATGTCTTCGGAGATGGGTCTGTCCTCATCGAAGATCGGGACTATTTCTCTCACCCGCCGACGGAGCGCCTCCACTTCGCGGGCGGGCCGTAGCGGTTTGCGATGCTCCAGGCCCTGTGCTCCCGCTATCAGCTCGCATGCGACGACCCTCTGCGCGTTGGCCAGCACGCGTCGCGCCTTGTGCGCCGCGGCCATTCCCATCGGCACGACATCTTCCTGGTCCGCCTCGGTGGGAATTGACTGCACGCTGGCGGGCGTCGCCAGGGTGCGCGCCTCCGCCACCAGCGCCGCGGCGGTCACTTGGATCATCATGAGCCCCGAGCGGAGCCCCGCCGGCTCCGCGAGGAACGGGGGCAGGCCCTCCGAGAGCTGCGGGTTCATCAAGCGGTCGAGCCGCCGCTCGGCCAATCCCGCGAGCGTCGTGAGCGCGATGGTGAGGTAGTCGAGCGCCATCGCGACGGACTGGCCGTGGAAGTTGCCGCCGGAGAGAACCTCGTTGCCGAACACCAGCGGGTTATCGGTTGACGCATTGAGCTCCACACTGAGCACGCCGGCCGCGAACTCGATCGTGTCGCCTACCGGACCGATAATCTGAGGAGTGCATCTCAGGCTGTACGCGTCTTGGACGCGGGGATCGCCGGTCCTGTGCGACTCACGGATCTCGCTGTCCGCAAGCAGATCCCGCATGAGCGCCGCCGAACGCTTCTGACCCTCGTGAGGGCGCGCCTCGTGGATGCGCTCGTCGAACGGCGCGGGCGTCCCCATGAGCGCCTCCAGGCTCATTGCCGCGGCTCCGTGCGCGGTGCGCCACAGGTTCCGCGAGTCGTGCACCAGGAGCGCGAGGAGGGCCGTCTGGGCCTGGGTGCCGTTGATGAGCGCCAGACCCTCCTTAGCTTGAAGCTCGAGGGGCCCGATACCGGCCTCGCGCAGCGCATCCGCAGCCGCAACTCTTCCGGTCTCAGCTTCCCCGCTTTCGGGTACCTTTACCCTTTCCCGTTTCCCGCTTCCCGACTGAACCCCGGGCTCGCGCCCGTGGTTGGGCGAGCCGCCGGTTCCCCTTTCCCGTTTCCCGCTTCCGGCCACTTCCACCTCCCCTTCTCCCATCAACACCTGCGCGATGTGTGCCAGGGGCGCGAGATCGCCGCTCGCTCCCACGCTTCCCTGTTCGGGGACGACGGGGTGGATGCGCGCGTTCAGGAGATCGGCCAGTCGCCGTGCCACTGTCGAGCGCACCCCGCTGGTCTCGCGAAGAACGACATTGGCCCGGAGGAGCATCGTGGCGCGCACGACATCGGCGGGAAGTGGGTCCCCTACACCGGCTACATGGCTACGGATCAGATTGCGCTGGAGCTCGACGAGCTGATGATCGGGGATGCGCACGTTGGCGAGCTTGCCGAACCCGGTGTTGACGCCGTAGACCGGCTCACCTGCCCGGACGAGCTTTTCGACGGCCTCGCGCGACCGGTCCGCCCGCATTGCGGCGTCGTCGTCGATCGCGACACGGGCCCACTCACGCGCAACCGCGACCACGTCATCCAATGTGAGAGAGCTGCCGGTGAGGGTAACCGTGCGCGGCATGGCGGGAATATACCGGGAAACGGGAAAGGGGAAACGGCCCGTTTCTTCTGTCCCGGCCGTCTAGACGAGTAGCCCGCGCATAGGATGGAGTGTGCGGCGGAACGGATCGAACACGAGCCCCGTGATCTCCAGCGTCCTCGCCCCGAGAAGCGGCTCATCGTCGCGCGATTGGCCGAGCACCACCGGCGTGTGGCCGCGAGGCACGTAACCCATAGAGTGCCGGCCGGTGCCGAACTAGTCTAATGAGTCGGAAGTCCGTTCCCCTATTCGCGCGGCAATCAAAGAACTTCCGACTCATCACACTAGTGCCTTGTCGTCTTTCCCCACCCTCCTTGCGCCTTGAGTCCCGCCCCGACCGAGAGCTCGGGGTTGTCCGGATCGGTCTGGTAGCTCCAGTCGAACACCATGTACTCCCGGCCGACATGTGTCACACGGATGGCGCCGAACCGCGCGAACTGGTCGCCGCCGCTCATCCGAAAGACGTAGCCGTATTGCGGCACCGCCTGGATCGCGGCCGTGCTGTAGCCCGTGTCGGGCGCTACGTCGATCGCCGTGAGATCTTCGACCGGGGCTGTGTCATACAGGGCGATCTCCGTGCCGGAACGCACCGGAACCAGGAAGAAGTCGCCGGTTGTGGTGTCGCGTTCTACCCGAAAGTCGATGTCGGAGCGTGTTCCGTCTCTCACGATGCCGAGCTCGTCGAGCCCCACCAGGTTGTCGCCGTTGAGGTCCTGGAAGAACCGGAACCCGCTCATGAGCTGATCCACGTCGAGGGCCGCGACCACCACGTTACGGGCGTCGGGCCGAGGGGTATCGACCCGTTCCGGCGACCAGAGGCTCTCGAAGCCCTCGATGCTCTCGGCGGAGACCGCGAAGCAGCGGGGGTATCCGTTGGGCAAGGCTCCGACGAGGAACTCGGGAGCCACGGTGGTTCCCTCGCGCGCCCAGTCCCTGCAGACTGGGTCGTCCAGTGAGAACGTGGCGCTGTAAACGTGGTATTGCTCGAAGCCCTCCGGCGCGGTCTGATACGCATTGTCGGCCCATGCAAGGTAGATCGCGCCGTTGAGACTCGTGGAAGCGATCCATGCGGGGGCCTCGAGCCTCAGTCGTTCGTCGATCTGCACTACTTCACTGGGCTCGCCCTCCCGACCCTCGATATCCACGGCTACCACAAAGTACTCGAGCTCCGGGAGGCCGCGATCGTGGAACGTGTTTGACGTAGTCGATCCCCTGAGCGCGAACGCATCGGTCACCGCGAGCCGCGAATAGACGCGATAGACCTGCAGGTCCGGGTGATTCACGTGGTCCCACAGGAGCAGTACGCCTGCGGGCTCCGTGGGAATACCGCTCACCTCGAGCCGGTAGTAGAAGTTCTCCGGTCGTGGCAGTGCGAAGTCTGCGGCGTCGGAGCAGGAGAGCGAGGCGAGGCTCGCCGCGAAGAGGAGGGCCGGGCTCAGTACGCTATACGCCGTGCGCCGTGCGCCGTGCGCCGTATGTCGCAGGTTGAATCGCCGCATATGTGTCTCCACCGATCGTCCCGACAGGGACTGGTTGCATACTGCGTGCCACGCTCAATATCCTGCTAACCCATTGCAGTACAACATCTTGAACGCTGTCGACGTGCTGCTCGTGTCTAGGATAGGGGACAGCCCAGCTGCGGCAGAACGATACGTGGAGCGTTTGTTCGCCTAGCAGCTCCCACGGCGTCGTCGAATGTCGAACGCTTCGCACTCGGCACGGCACCGTTGTTTCGCCGTCACCTCCGGATCGCAATCGGCTCCGCGGCCGAGGCGGAACGGCCTGCTACGTAGCGGCCGATTGCCGACCCGAACGGGCTGATCATCCCAGGTGTACCGCGTACTGCGTACGGCTTACCGCGTACGCCGTACTGCTTACAGCGCACTGCGCACGGCGTACAGCACCCGGCGCCCCACGTTCTATCGTTTGACCGTCCTCTGATCGTACTGGAACTTGATGTCCGGCTGATCCAGGAGACTGATAAAGAAGTTGAACCCGAAGTTCCCGTTCGGCGCCTTAATGAACTGGAATGTCGCCCGCCAGCGATGCATGTCGCGTTCCAGTCGGAGCACGTGCTGGCCGAACTCCTTGGTGGTCAGGTTGTATTGGGTGTTCCAGCTGGCTGTCCAGTTGGCGGTGGGCTGGAAGCTCGTGGCGAAGCCGAGCGTGCGGTTTCCGCCGGGGAGCGGGGATGCGCTGGTCGCCTGATCGCCGGTCGTCTGGCGCGTCCGCCGGTCGTCGAACGTCACTGAGGCTTGAAAGCCCCTTCCCCTGCGAGCGGGTGCTGGTCGGTCCAGGCTGGGATCCAGGCCCGGCCGCGGACCGAGGCCCGTGCCGGGAACGGTTGCGGGACCGAGGGGGCTCAGCGGAGCGGCCGCGGGCGGTGCCTCCGCCCCAGGCGCCTCGGGCGGCTGGGGTACCTGCGCTCCGCCGAGTATCAGTGCTAGGAGGCTCTTCAGCGTGTTGCCGGACAAGCTGAACCGCGCCGATACCGATCGCAGGAACGGGTCGAACCTCGCGGAGTCGGTCCCTACGGGCCCGTCCCACAAGTCGTGCGACATGGAGATGGAAAATCCCGGCAGCAGGTCGCTCGTGAACTGGTTCGTGATGCCGGCGGTCTGCCAGCCGGTTCGCCCCTCTTCTTTCGCCTGCTCGAAGTCGTACTGCACGCCCGAGGTCTGGATGGATAGCAGCTTGATCTTGCGAGCATTCCGGGGATCGCTGGTCGTGTCTCCCGGCGGCGGCCGGAGCTTCCCCTCGAACGTCTGCGAGAGCTGGAACGACATCGTGTGGAGCGTCGGGCTCCGGCGTCCGGTGCCGCTTCCGGTCGGGTCAAGCGCGCGGGCGTAGGCTTCTGGCACGTCGGCCGCGGGCGCGTAACTCCACGTCACCCGAGGCGAGATGGCATGCCTGATACGGGACAGCGGTCCCACTCCGGGAAAGAACCCGAACAAGGTGGGGCTGATCGATGCCCCGAAGGTGAGTCTCTTTCCCTGGCTCACGAACTGACCGTTGGTGAACCGGTTGCGGAGCAGGAACGCGCGGCTCGTGCTGTTAGCGATCCCCAATGTCGGCTGGAGCTTCCAAGTGGAGGACAAGAGGATCGGCAGGTTGATCCCCGTGTTCCAGTCGATTTCCGTGGTGAACTCCTCGCCGTAGTATCGTGTCACCGTTTGAGTCGTGTCGTTGGGATCCGGCAGTGTCACGGGCGGGGGCGGTCGCGTACTTCGCACGTCGGTCACTCGGAAATCGTTCACCCAGTTCCACCGGCCGATTCGGAGCGGCGTGCGGATACTGAGACCCGTCGTACGGCTGTCCGTGAGAATAGTGTCGGCCCGCTCCTGGCCGTCCAGCGGCGGCAGCGGCACCACGATCCCGGGCGTCTGGTTGAGCGTCTGACGGCTGGAAACGGAGATTCCGGGGGACCAGGTGATCCAGGGTGTGACGTCTATCGGCGCCGGGCTCAGACTGAAGTCGGGCAGGCTCTGTGTGATCGTGCCGTTCGAGAGATCCTGCGTGCGGGTCCCACCCAAGGTCAACGTTCCCCAGTCGTATCGTTTGTTGAAGTTGAGGCGGCTGCCCAGGGTGGCCGTTTGCACGAACGGATCCACCGTATTCTGCTGCACCACTCTCGCGCTCGTGGCGTAGTCCACGCTGGCCGTGAGTCGAGTGCGCATGTCGAAGCTCTGCTGGTGCTGCCACTGGAGCCGCAACGAGCGATCGCCGGGCTGTCCTTCGACACCCGACTCGAAGATGCGCGACACGGCGATTCCGCCCGACACGAACCGGTTGATCCAGCGGTAGCGGAACTGCCCGTTCACGGAGACGTAGTTACCTGAGAACCAGTCGAGACTGGCCTCGAGATCCGTGTAGTCGTTGATCACGAAGTAGTACCCGATGTTCGACACGTGCCGGCGGTAGCCCGCATTTGGTCTCACCAGGTCGCTGAACCCGAACCGTGGCACCAGAAGACCGCTTCTCCTCCCGCGCCGCATGTCCTGGAAGATGAACGGCAACCACAGCACGGGAACGTCACGGACATATAACACCGCCGGCCGGGCCACCATGATGGTGTTCGTCACCCACTTGACGCTGCTCGCAGCGAAGTGGTAGTGGGGCATGGGCAGGTCGCAGCTCGACACGTCGGTAGATTCTCCGTAGATGCGGGTGGAAGCCGAGTCCACTTCCAGCCCACCCCGGAGATACCACTTCACCCCGCTCTGCACGAAGCTCGTGAGCGCTTCGGCGACGATGCCGCGCCGCTCGCACGTGTCGTAACGCATCCCGGCGCCCAGCAGCACGGTCTCGCGATCGAACAGAGTGGGATCTCCGCGTGCGAGCAGCCTGCACTCGCTGTCCAGGAAACTGATGGAGTCGGCCTCGAGGGTGCTCCCTTCCCTCTCCACCACGGCCTTGCCGGACAGCACTATCTCCTTCGTCGCGCCGTGCAGCGTTATGCTGTCGGCGGCGTAGCGCAGCACGCTGTACCCCGTCATGCGCAACAGCTCCTGGATCACGGAGTCGGCTACCGGAAAGGAGCGCGTGGGCGCGGTGGGGAGTCCCAGGCTCCGCGCTGTCGCGGTGTCAACGGGCCCTGGGACGCTGTCCTGTCTCTGTGCCGCCGTGTCGGGGCGTTGGGGCGGGCGCTCCTGTTCCTGACCTTGGAGCGGCCGCGCGAGGAGCGATGCCACGATGAGCAACATGGTGACCGACCCGATCGTGTTCGACCTGCGGCGCCGTTCTACGATCCGTGCGAGCAGGATGCCCATCTCGTAGAGCAGGGCGACCGGAATCATGAGCATGAGCATCGACAGCGCGTCCGGCGGGGTCAGCATTGCGGCCGCGATCGCCGCGATCACCAGGGCTATGGGACGCTGTTTCGCGAACGCCTTGGCCGAGATCAAGTCCAGCGAGGCAAGGAGCACCATCACGAGCGGCAGCTCGAACAGGAGGCCGAAGGCGAGTATCAGCTGGGTCGCAAAGCTGAAATAGGCGTCCGCGGTGATGATGAACTCGAGGTACTCGTACTGGAAGCTGAACAGGATGCCGAGCACTGCCGGGAGCACCCAGAGATAGGCCATCGCACCGCCCACCAGAAAGAGCCCCAGGCCCGCGATCAGGGCGGGAACGATCGTTCGTCTCTCGTGCTCGTAGAGGGCGGGGGCCACGAACGCCCAGATCTGCGCGAAGATGACTGGCGAGGCGAGAACGACCCCCACCGCGAGCGCGAGCTTGAGCGTGATGATGAATGCGTCCGTGGGTCTCGTGACGAACAGCCGGCCTTCGGGCAGGAACGGCGCGATCGGCAGCTTCAGGATCGCCAGCACGTCGAAGTGCTGCACCAGGAAGAACCCCACCCCCGTGAAGACCGCGAGAGCCAGCAGACTCCACAGGATGCGCCACCTCAATTCCTCGAGATGGTCGAGGAAGGGCATATCGGCGCTGCGCTGTTTCTTTGCCATGAGGATCACCCCGACCCCGGGCGCGAGCCCGGGGTACCTGGGGGCCCTAACCCCGGGCTCCGGCCCGGGGTTAGGGGTTAGCCCCTACCTGACCCCGGGCGCGAGCCCGGGGTCCCTGGGTTCCCCAGCTTGGTGCGGGCCAGCTGCGCCTCCTCGGAGCGGGGGTATCCGGCGATCACGCGTTGGTAGTACAGCTGGGCCGCGCGCTGGTTTCCTCTCCGCTCGGCGATGAGGCCCAAGCGGAACAGCGCGGTCGGGGCGCGTCGCGAGTCACGGTACTTCTGCACCACCTGGTCGTACACCGCGGCGGCCGAATCCACTTCGCTCTCCTCCCACGACTCGCCGATGAAGAACAGGGCGTCGGGCGCAAGTGGATGCTCTGGGAAGTCGGCCAGGAGCTTACCGAAACCGAGGCGGGCGGTCTGGGGACTGCCGCGCCGGAGCTGTTGCAGCGAGAGGTCGTACAGCTCCTGCGCCCCGAGCCCTTCTTCACCGCCCTCCGCAACCACCGTGTCGCCCGACGGCGTCACCGCAACGGGCGCGCGCATTCTGGCGTCGATCTGAGCCCTAAGCTCCGCGAGCCGCTGCTGCGACTGGCCCGACAGCTCCTGGAGTTGCACGAGCTGCCGTTGCACCTCGGTCATGTCCGCGCGCACGTCGCCCTGAAACGTCGATATGCGGCGTTGCAGTACGTTGAGGGAATCCAGGATGCTCTGCTGGAAGGCGAGGAGCTGATCGAGCATGGCCGCCCGAACCGAGTCGGTGCGGGCGGCCTCATCTCGCATCGCCACCACCTGGTCTTCAACCCGCCGGACGTCGCCCTTCAGGGCGCAGGCGCCCAGGAGGGCGACGCCCGTGGTCAAGCGAAACAGCGACGTCACATGCCCGAAGGTCTCTTCAGTACGTCCCCGCCCCCGGTGATGCGGAACTCGTCCCGGCGGTTCTTGGCCCAGGCATCCTCGTTGTGCCCTGGATCGATGGGCTGGCTCTCACCCATGGACCGCACGGCTATGCGGCTCTCGGCGATCCCCCTGTCTATGAGAAACTGCCTCGCCGAGAGCGCGCGGCGATTGCCGAGCGCGATGTTGTACTCGTCCGAGCCGCGCTCGTCGCAGTGGCCGGTGATTTCGATCGACAGGCTCGGGTTCGCCTGGAGGATAGCGAGCTTCTCCTGGAGGACCTCGGTGTCCTCGCCGGGGCGGATATCGGACTTGTCGAAGTCGAAGTGGACCATGCGAGCGATCATGGCCCGAACGGCCTCGGTCTCCTCACGCACGCGGCGCAGCGAATCCTCGCGGGCCCGCGCTCGGGCGAGGGAGTCCTCCCGCGCGCGGCGCATCTGCTCTGCACGCGCGATGCTGTCGCGCCGTGCCTCTTCGCGCGCTATAGAG
>JBHIEQ010000036.1:0-12622 GCA_046760725.1 Gemmatimonadales bacterium | reverse complement strand
GCCCGCGCCGCGCGGCGCCGGGGGGCGGAGTGGTCGGCGTGCGGGTAGGCCTTGCCGTGGCCGGCGCCCTCGAGCGGTTGGGAGTGCGGGTGCTGCTCAAATGGCCCAACGACGTAATGCTCGAAGATCGCAAGGTGGCGGGCATACTCTGCGAGGCGCGCTGGGCGGGAGGCGCTCTCCGATGGATCGCAGTGGGAGTGGGCATCAACGTGCACGGCCCGATGCCGGAGGAGCTGGCAGGGGACGCGGTGGCATTGAGCGAAGTGAGCGACGAGATAACTCGTGTTGCCGTCCTGGAGCAGCTGGTGCCGCAACTGAACGGTATGGCCGACTGCGAGACCCTGTCGGATGAGGAGTGCGTGGCGTACGGTGCGCGTGACTGGCTTCGGGGCCGAGAGTTGCTTGAGCCCGTGGCCGGTCTGGTGCAGGGGGTTGCGGCCGACGGCACGCTCCTGGTGGAGGCGCATAATGGCGTGCACCGGGTGAGTGGGGGGGGCGTAGTCGTCGCGTGACATGACGCTGTGGGCGCGGGGTGCGGCGGTGCCGCTTCTCATCCTCGCGTCCTGGTGGGCCGGGCGGACCGAAGCGCTGCGGAATCTGGCCGGAGAGTCGATCGCGGTGGCCGCGCTCGGGGTGGTCGCCGTGTTCATTCTTCGTGGGATGAACCTCCCTCTGGGACTCTGGCCGGAGGGGCCGATCCGCCGGAAGCTGGATGTAAAGGTGGTGGCTCTCGTTGCGCTCATGTTCGTGTTGCTCGTAGTCGCTCCCCATCCCGAGGCGTATCCAGGGCTCGAGGCGATACTGGACCCCACGGCGCTGGCGGTTGCGTCCGTAGGTGTTGGGGCGCTCGCCGTGAGCGCTGGCCTGGTGGAGCAGTGGCCGGTGGGGAGGTGGTACGGCATTGCCGCCGGCGCTGCTCTGCTGCCGGTCGCAGTTGGGCTCGCGCTGGCTCCGGGTTCGACGGACCTTTGCGTCTTCTCGGCGGGGCCCGGGTCGGGTTGCGAGGCGGCTCTGGTTCCGGCGCTCTCCTTTGGGGCGGCCGTGGCGGTGCCCATGACCTTCGTGACTGAGGAGTTGGCTTTTCGGCGGATGCTCCTGGGCCGCGGGGCCGGTGCGGGCCTTGCGCTCGTGCTAGGTGCGGCACTCGCGGCGTCGCTCTGGTGGGCGCTCGCGTGGCGCGGAGCGTGGAGCGTCGGACCGTGGTTCTGGGCGTTGGGTGCCGTGGCGGCGGGCGGTTTGTATGCGTTGTCTGGCTCGCTCATAGTATCGGCGTGGTACAGCGGACTTCTGCTCGCCGGGCAGTTCGCCCTCAGGATGGGCTTGGCTGGCGGCTCGGCGGCGGACGCGGGTGCGGGCCGAGCGGACTGGGCGGTGCTGGGAACTCAGGTTACGATAGCGGTAGGTTTTTGTGCGTGGGTCTATCGCGAGAACGGGTTGATGGACGCTGTCGAGGTGCTGCGCGGGCGAGGCGGCTGAACGGTGACGAGCCCGAGCTGCAAGAAGACGAGGCAATGGCGCGTGAGGATGTTTCGGTGAGGGAAGACAGGCTGAGAGGGATGAGCGGCGATGCTTCTGGCCGTTGACATAGGCAATACGGAGATCACGCTCGGCCTGTTCGACCGCGAGCGGCTGATGTCGCACTGGCGGCTCACGGCGACGGCGGGCCGCACATCCGACGAGTGGGCTGCTACGGTTACCTCGTACCTCAGCCAGGCGGGACGCTCGACGCACGAGATTCGCGCCGTGGTTCTCGCGTCGGTCGCGCCCATGATCACGGAGTCTCTGTCGGAGGGGATCGAGCGCGCCGTAGGAGTATCGGCGCTCGAGGTAGGGCCCGATGCCGGACTCCCCGTGGTGTTGGATGTCGAGGAACCGCACACGGTGGGAGCCGATCGGGTGGTCAACACGCTGGCGGCAGCGCGACTCTACCAGCGCGATACGATAGTTGTGGATTTCGGCACGGCGACCACGTTCGACTGCATCACGGCCGACTGTCGGTTCCTTGGTGGGGTTATCGCGCCGGGAGTGCGCACCGCGGCCGACAATCTCACGCGGAGCGCCGCGAAGCTCCCCGCAACCGATCTGGTGCCGCCCCCCCGCGTGATCGGCCGCCGCACGGAGGACTGCATTCGCGCGGGTGTCGTGTTCGGCACAGTGGACGGAGTGGACGGAATCGTCAGGCGCATCAAGTCGGAGTGGCCCACGACTGACGTTCCCTACGTTGTAGCCACCGGCGGCCTCGCGGAGAAGATCGCCCCCCTTAGTGACGAGATCGAGCATCTGGAGCCGAACCTTACGTTGATCGGGTTGCGGATAGCGGCGCAAGAGTTGGGGTCCGTTGGTTAGCTCTGTGCGCTGTACGCAGTGTGCAGTGCCTAGCGGGCGCGGGTAGCGCGGACGCTTGAGTGGGGAGGTGCCGGGTGGGGGTGGTGGCCGTTGACGGTGACAATTAGCTTGTGCGCGGCCGCGTGGGCAGATGGAGCTGCCGGGGGATTCTCGAATGACGAGCCAGGCGCAAGTGATTGAAGGACCGAGGGCGGACGTCCGCACCATCGTAGGGGGCGGGATCAAGCTGGGCGTGTTCACGGCGATCGGCGTCGTGATCTTCGCGTTGGTCTCGCGGCCGATGGCGGCAGGCACGGCTGAGACCCTCGTGCAGTCGTTCCTTATTCTGCTCGGTGGATCGGTGTTCGCGTATTACCCGGCGTACGCTGTGAGACCGCGCGATGCGGACACGATCGCGTGGAGCGCGCTCCTGGGTCTCGTGGGTGCGCTTGCTTTCACGGTGATCGACACGGCGGTGCTGAGACCGCTCGATATCTACCGCTGGACGTGGGACAAGATCGGTGGCGGCAGCGGGTTCTGGTACGTTCCGGTGTGGTGGATGGGCTCGGCGGTATTGGCATGGTTCGGCGCGTGGGTCAGCGCCAATCGCGACGCGGCGAGTCTCCAGGACACGGTGGCCGCGGCGGCGCAGACCGTGGTGATAGCGGTTGCGCTCTTCGCCGTTATTACCTTGACCGCCTGGCCGTTCCACTCGGCGATGATGGCCCTGTCGTTCGCTGTCGGCTTGGTTTTCCACGTAGTGATATCGCGGGTACTCCGGAGGGAGTGACGCCCACCCCGTCGCGCAGACTCGTGCGCGTCTCAGCCTGGCTGCTCACGCCCGTGGTGGTGTGGGCAGCTTCTTTTTTTGGCGGGTGGTTGGGTGCCACGCTTCACGGATCGGACGGCGGTCTCTTATGGCTCGTGATCGGTGCGGTGTTTGGCGGGACGGTGGGGGCTGCGGTGTGGGGGTGGGTGTTGTGGAGGGTGAGGAGAGGGTAGGGAAACGGGAAGCGGGAAAGGGGATTCGTCGCATTAGCGACAGTTGGCGCGGAGCTCGGTCGCAAGGTGATCTCCCGGCTGCGCTCGCGGCCGTAAGGTGCCAAGCGAACAACATCTTGGTTTACTCTGCCACGTCCGCGCTCTCCACCTACCTACAACGAACGTACTCAGTCCGATGGGCGAGCAGCGGCTGGTACGCGTGAGCTGACCCCGTCCACGACGGACATGGCGAGCGTCAGCGCCTCCTCGGCCTCATCCATAGACGCCTCCTCCAGCTCACCCGGGTAGCGGAACTTCCACGCGTACTCGGTCATGGGAGCGGCTGAACGGAGCAAGTTCTCGAGGCTCGCGTCCAGGCCCACACACTGACCTCCCAATTCCACGAGGTCGTGCGTCTTGCGGAACGCACGATCATGCCACGTCAAGAAGGCCTTGAGCGCCTTCTCGACCGCCTGCTGGCAGTGGAACAGCGCATCACCAACAATGGGCGGTTGGGCGGCGAGGTCTACTGGGCGCTGCGGAGGTCCATCCGAGCCTTCTCCAGCCAGGCACGAGTATCAGCCTCGCGGACGGGGTCATGCGGCATGAATAAGACGGCCCTCTCGGAGCACGGTCGATGGTAGAGACGCCTTGAGATGTAGCCGGCTGTCGAACGCGGAGCGGGTCCAGACCAGGACGTCTGCCGCTACAGCGAGACCCCAGAGCGCCTCGTAGGCGCGCCCGCTGCGGCGGCGGTCTTTAGGCACGTTGTCGGGAACGACTACTAGGAGGTCGTAATCGCTGTCCGCCGCCTGCTCGCCACGTCCACGTGAGCCAAACAGGTAGATGCGCTCGGGCTCGAACGTTGCCACGAGGCGACGCACGACTTCCGCGAGTAGCGCGTCATCGCCGGCCGACGAGAGGGAGGTGGCGCTCATGTCATGTGGATCTCGGATGACCAAGTATAGCTTGGCCTGCGCTGGTACAGAAAGAGCGCTCGGCCTCTTGAACGAGGTGGGCCGTTCAGATCTGGCACGTGCTCCGAACGAGCTTCATTATTTGAGCAAATCGGGATCTTCCGGCCGCGGGATCCACAGTCGCTTCTAGTCACCCCCCCTCCATCATCCCGTCATACACCAACCCCACCCACACGTCCGGCTGCATGAAGCCGCCGCCCCACGTGGCATCGAGATCCGCCGTCGGCTTGGCGGCAATCACCTCGTCGCGGGTCTTCCCCTCGGCAATCAGCTTGGCTACGCGGTTGCGTACCTCGATCAGCATGTCGCGATAGACGGTCAACTCCTCCGCGTTCGATAGCGGCCCGTGACCCGGAATGATCTTCGTCTCGGCATCGGTGAGTGCCAGCACCTGATCCGCCGCCGCGATGATGCCGTGGATCGTCCCGCCCGTGGATACGTCGATGAAGGGGTACATCCCATTGAAGTATGTGTCCCCCATGTGGATCACGTTGGACCGCGTGAAGTGAATGATGGCGTCGCCGTCGGTGTGCGCCGGGTGCACGTGGAACACGTGGATGTCGTCGCCGTTCCAGTGGAACGTGATCGCGTCGGTGAACGTGATGACCGGCAGCGCCGCGGGCGGGGAGGGCGGTACGCGGTTGTTGAACGCCTCCAGGAACTGCTCGCTGCTCATGCGGTACCGCACGTTCTCGTGCGCCACGATGATCGCGCCCGCCTTGCCCATGTTCTCGTTGCCGCCCGTGTGATCGCCGTGCCAGTGGGTGTTGATCACGAACCGGACCGGCTTGTCCGTCACTTCGCCGATCGCGGTGAGGATCTTCTCGGTGAGCGGGGCGTATTGGTCGTCCACCAAGAACGCCCCGTCGTCGCCGACCGACAGGCCGAGATTGCCGCCCCGCCCCTGCAGCATATAGACGCCCGGAGCCACCGCCGTGGTGGTGATCTGGACGTCTTCCATCTCCTGCTGTGCAAGAGCTATGTCCGGCGCGTGAACCGAAACGGCTCCGGCAAAGAAGAGAGTGAGCGCGACATGCCTGGTCGTGTGCGTCATTGTGCCCTCTGAGGATGTGGAGTACCCGGATCCCTGCGCCCTGCGCCCCACAACCTCTACTCTACCGTCCCCGCTGCCGCAACCCTAATCTTCCAGCGCAATGAGCAAACAAATGCGAGAACTCCTCGACCGCGTGATCGCCATCCGCCGCGACCTGCATCGCCATCCCGAACTGGCCTGGCAGGAGTACCGCACCGCCGAGCGCATCGAGCATGCGCTGGAGGACATGGAAATTGCCCATCGGCGCGTCGCGGAGACGGGAGTCGTGGCCGAGCTTCCGGGCGAGGGCAGTGGGCCATGCGTGGCGCTGCGGGCGGACATCGACGCGCTACCTATCACCGAAGAAACCGGTCTTCCGTTCGCCTCCGAGAATGAGGGGGTCATGCACGCATGCGGCCACGACGGCCACACCGCCATGCTCCTGGGGGCGGCGGAGCTACTGCGTGACGGCGATCTCGCGAGGCCCGCGCGTTTGTTGTTTCAACCGGCCGAGGAGCGGGGAACGGGAGCCAGCGCGATGATCGAAGCGGGCGCGCTGGAGAACGTGGCGGTGATCTTCGGCATGCACCTCGACCGCAACTACCCTCTAGGAACGCTGGTGATCGCCGAGGGGCCGGTCAACGCCTCGACCGACGGGTTCGCGATCACAGTCGAGGGCCAGGACGCTCACGCGGCTCGGCCCCAAGAGGGGATCGATGCCGTAGTAGTAGGGAGCGCGATCGTGGGGGCCCTACAAACGATCACCTCACGCGAGATCAATCCGGCCGACCCGGCCGTCGTGACCGTGGGTCGGTTCGAGGCAGGCACTGCTGGCAACGTGATAGCGCGGCGCGCGAAACTCGAGGGCACGCTGCGGGCGCAAACCGGGGATATGCGAGAACGGCTGCAGGAGGCCGTGAGACGCATCGCCGATTCGGTGGCGCGCGCCCACAGGGCCGATGTCACGGTGGAGTTCCTCGAGGGGACCCCACCAGTGGTGAACAGCGCCGAGATGGTCGCACTAGCTCGGGAGGCCGCCCGTAGGATCGAGGGCGCGACCGTGCTCCAACAGCTGGCGTACGCCAACATGGGCGCCGAGGACTTCGGGTTCTACCTCGAACGGGTCGAGGGCTGCTACATACGCCTGGGGGGCGGGTTCACCGATCGCGAGAGTCCGCCGGCCCACTCGTCGCGGTTCGATTTCGACGAGCGCGCGCTCGCGTTCGGCGCCCAGTGGCTAGCCGAAGTGGCGCGCGTGGCAGGCGCGCGACTCTCGGACGGGTAGTCTGAACGAAGGCACGCCGCTCAGCAGTTCCCCTCCGCGCGCTGTCGTGCGCTCGGCGTTCGGGCGTCGCTAACTGTGCGCCACTCACCAATTCCCCTCCGCGCGCTGTCGGGCGCTCAGCACTCAGACATTGCGAAGACACACGACCAGCGCCCGAAGGCGCGCTCTGGGGAATCGGCGAGCGGCGCACCGCGGGGTGCGTCAGAGAGTGGCGCTCCTCACCGTGAGATCATCCACGCGGTCCAGATCGACCGAGACCCCCAAGCCCGGCTCGCCGCGCGGCACCGTCACCCACCCCTGGTTGTCCATCGTCCACTCGGGTGTCACTATGTCGCGTTCCCAGTAGCGCGAGCTGGGACTGAGATCCCCCGGAAGCTCGAAGTTGGAAAGCGAAGCCAGCGCCACGTTGTAGGCCCGCCCGATCCCGCTCTCCAGCATCCCGCCGTGCCATACGGGAATGCCCGCTTGCCGCGCGATATCGTGGATCGCGACCGAGCGGGTGAGTCCCCCCACGCGACCGGGCTTTATGTTGATCATGCGCCCGCTTCCCAGCGTCACCATGTCCTCCGCTCGATCCGGTCCGGTGATCGATTCGTCGAGGCATATCGGCGTTTCGAGTACCCGCTGAAGCTCGGCGTGGCGCACGAGGTCCTCCCGCTCCAGCGGCTGCTCGATCATCAGAAGACCGAACCGATCCAGCTCCTTGAGGGTGTCGCGATCGGCCAGCGTGTAGGCGCTGTTGGCGTCCACGGAAAGCGGCACGTCCGGCCCCAGCTCCTCGCGCACCGCAGCGACGTACTCGAGATCTGCCCCCGGCTCGATCTTGAGCTTGATGCGCCGGTAGCCCTCATCCCGGGCCCGCGCCGCTCGCTCCACGAGGTCCGCCGGCCTTTCCTGGATGCCCAATGAGATCCCGGTGGCGACCTTTTCCCGTGTGCCGCCCAGGACGGCGGCCAAAGGCTTCTCCTCGCGCAGCGCCGCGATGTGCCAGCTGGGCATCTCGATCGCGGCCTTGGCCATGAGATGACCGCGGAATGCGCGATGCAGCGCCTCTGATAAGGCGGTCGGGTCCTCGAACTCCCTGCCAAGGACCACGGGCACCGCCCATTCGGAGATCGCGTGCCAGGCCGTGTCGATCGTCTCGGGAGAGAAGTTGGGCCGCTCGCCGGCCACGCATTCGCCCCATCCGGTCAGACCGTCTCCGTCGGTCAGCTCGATCAGGAGGATACGGCGCTGGCTCGTCACTCCGGACGAGATGCGGAACGGTTCCTTGAGCGGAAGCCGGATCTCCCTGAGACCGATACGCTCGATCCTCAGCATTCAGGGCGAGACCTCGCGCACGACGTAGGATCTCCGCCCGCCGGCCCCCCGACCACGGGGCATGAAACCCGCGACACGGTATGCCTTCCCGAGATAATGTTGCAGCGCGCGGCGGGTGGTTCGCCTCCAGAAGAGGGCGGCCTCAGGGTCGGTGGCCTGGATGCTCGCAATGTCTTCGGGGATCTCCACCAAGACCTCTTGCACGGTGGGAAGCTCCGCAGCGTCGTAGGGTTCGCCCTTGGCGGGGTCGGCGGTGACCAGCGGTGCATCGGGACTCGGCGCGGCCGCCTCCTTGGGCTCGCCCTGGGGCGCATCGAGCGGCCACTCCACCACGAACCGATCCGTGCCAATCACCCGGTCCATGAGGCTCATGAGGTCCTGTCCGTACATGTCGGGCACGTACTCCACGACCCGGGCGCCGAGCTTGTTGAGATTGAGATTGGCGTTGCGGGCGACGAGGGGATCGAACGTCCAGTACATGCGGTCGATGCCCAGCTCTCGCAGGCGGTCCCGTTGGTAGAGCTTGAGCCGGCGGCCGATCCCCATGTCCCTCAGGTCCTCGCGGACCGCCAGCATGTGCGACCAGTGCGCGGGGCGTCCCTCTCTGATACCCGTGACGCCGTAAACGAACCCCACCAAGTCACCGGCCTCGTCGAACGCGCCTGCCGTCACGCCGCCCACTTTCTGCGTCACCATCAGCATGGCGGGGGCCACGACCTCGCGGAAACTCTCGCCCCATGTTGCACGCTGGAGCGCAACGCACTCCTCGTACTCCTGGATCGTCCGGAGCTCGCGGATCTCTATGTTCGGGCGTTTCATTCTCGAGTTCTCCCGCGACAAGACTACAGCGCTGCCCGCGGTTTTGCCTTCGGCGCTCGACTAACGCGTCACCGGTGGGGAGATCAAGAAGACCGCTAACCGCTAACTGCCCAGACTCCCGAACATTCCGGCGATGGCCGCGAACGCAATCCCTACGAGGAGCCACAGTCCGCCCACGATTCCCAGCGGTGCACCGATACCTTTGCTTCCGGTCCGTACCTGGTTACCTAGCGCCAGCAGATAGACGTTCCACACGCCGAAGAAGTGAACGTGGTTCCCCAGCGCGTTCAGAAACGGCGACGTCTCTCTGTCGAACAGGAAACCCAGACTGAGCCTCAGCTGCTCGAACCCGGCGAAGCGCATCAGCAGCACGATGAGCAGGGCGCCCGCGAGCTGCGGTATGTAGGAGTGGAGGACGATCGACCACTCCTCCCTGAACCGGATCGGCTCGACAGTCATCGAGTTGAAGATCAGCATCAGTACGAGCGCGACGATCGCGAACGAGACGAGCCCGAACGCTATCTGAGCGCCGCTGACGAAGATCCGGCTCCGCGTCGTCGCAGCGTTGTCGATCATCTCTTGTCCCTGCTCGTCGGAGAAATCGGGCGATCTCTCCTGAATCGCCTCGACCCGCTGTCGCGCCATATCCTGGTAGATCTTGGCCGGCGTGACGAATGCTGCAGCTAGCGCCACCAGCAGAAAGGCTATGAGCGGCACGAGCGAGCGCGGCCTCTCCTTGAGCCACACGAAGGTCTCGGTCGGCTCGTCCAGTACGCGAAACGACCGCCACCATGCGTGAGCCGTCTCAGCAGGTGCAGTCACGGTTCCTCCTCGCGGGTGAGAATGCCTATCAGCAAACTGCGGCCTCGCCGTCCGGGGCCGGCATCGATCGGCTGACTATGCGCACCTCGGTCACAACCCACTCGAGGGGCGCGTCCTGTTGCCCGATCACGGCATAGCGATACGAGTCCGTGAGGAGCACACCGATGGCGCGCGGCTGGAGGTCCACCAGCGCGTCGAAGCATCCGTTCGGCGGGCGAACCTCGGCCCGGAAGGTCCGTCGGGGACGCCGCTCCATAGACTCGTACACTGCGTATCCCTGCACCACTTGCGGATCGGCTGAACGGCTCGCGGAGATCTCCTGGGGCGAGCCGAGCAGCGCTAAAGTTCCCCGGGCTTCCCTTTCGGAGAGACCCACTCGGAGCCCACGCCAGGATCGGTTGCCTACGCGGATCGTGATCTGGGAGACCATCCCGTTCAGGGCGTCCACCAGCAGGTCGGTGCCGTACGAGTAGCGTGCGAGGTTCGGGCGGTGGGGGTGGGCTTGGGGTGCGCGGGGCCCCAGAATGGAGAACACGACCTCGATCGGCTGTGCGGGCTCGATCGCCAGCGGCAGTACCTCTTCCACGGTGCGCGGCGGGTTCCAGCCTTCTACGAACTTGGGTCCCGACGCAGCCCACAGCCAAATCGCAAGCGCAAGGCCGATGGTAATGCCGAGCGTGACCACCCGCCGCTCGCTCGCCGTCCTGGCGAGCCGTGCGAGACGCGACTCCGTGACGGTTGGCCGGCGGGGCGGCGTGGTGACGGGTGCCGCGGGCGGGGCCGGTGCAGTCGGCTCCTTGGGTGGTGCCGGGGCGTCCACGGTACCGCTCTGGCGGATCTGGCGCGACACCCGGGCCAGCTCCCGAATGGCCTGGGCCGTGTCGTCGGTCCCCTGCTTTTCGCGCCAGCACGCTGGGCAGCCGCGAGGATTCGCGTCGTTATAGGGGATGTCGTGGATCGGACAGCGCACCAGCGCCATTAATACGTGCTCCTAGAGCTTGGGAAGTGTGACGCCCTGTTGAGCTTGATACTTGCCCTTCTTGTCGGCGTAGGACACTTCGCAAATGTCGTCGTCATCCGCCTCAAAGAACAATACCTGCGCGATTCCCTCGTTGGCGTGAATCTTCGCCGGAAGCGGCGTCGTGTTGGAGATCTCCAGTGTCACGAAACCCTCCCACTCCGGCTCAAACGGTGTCACGTTGGTAATTATGCCGCATCGGGCGTAGGTGCTCTTGCCGACACAGATCGTGAGCACGTTGCGGGGGATCCTGAAGTACTCCACCGAGCGTGCCAGCGCAAACGAGTTCGGTGGGATGATGCAGATGTCTCCCTTGAACTCCACGAACGACCGATCGTCGAACTTCTTGGGATCGACGATCGGCGAGTGCACGTTGGTGAAGATCCGAAACTCGTTTGCCACGCGCATGTCGTATCCGTAGGACGAGACACCATAGCTGATCACGCCGTCCCGGCACTGGTCGGCCTGGAACGGATCGATCATTTGGTGTTCCTCCACCATGCGCCGGATCCAGCGATCAGACTTGATCGACATGTGCGTCACCTTCCGGTGTCGTGGGGTCCGCCGGGGTGCGACCTCGCGCGACCGCGCGGCCGCCACGAGATGGTGACGGAAAGATATGTAAGAGCATTCACCACGCCAGCTTAGCCTTGCTTGACACCGTTTCAGAGGCCTGGGTAACTTCATGCGCCGAAGTTATTGGCTTTCCACACGAGCCCGGAAGGGCGGCGTTGCAAGAATACATTCCCCTCCTGTTCCTGATCGCTTTCGTGGTCGCGAACGGCGCAATGATGGTGATCATGTCGCACATGATCACGCGGCCGCGGCCGACACCCGTCAAGCGAACGCCCTATGAGTCGGGCATGCCGCCTCTGGGTGACGCCCGCGACCGTTTCAGCGTCAAGTTCTACCTCATCGCGATGCTGTTTATCGTCTTCGACATAGAGACCGTGTTCATGATCCCGTGGGCGGTATCGTTCAGGCAGTTGGGGCTCTTCGGGCTCGTCGAGATGCTGATATTCATCCTGATCCTGCTCGTGGGTTACGTGTACGCATGGAAGCGAGGAGCACTGGAATGGGACTGAGGTCTGGAGGCGGGGTGGAAGAGGGCGGAGAGGCCGGCGGCCGGAGCGTAGTGGCCCCCGTTTCCCCCAACTGGATCACGACGCGGCTGGACTTCCTGGTCAACTGGGCACGGTCGAGCAGCATGTGGCCGATGCCGTTCGGCACGGCTTGCTGCGCGATCGAGTTCATGGCCACCGGTGCCAGCCGGTTTGATCTCGCGCGCTTCGGGATGGAGCGCATGAGCTTCTCACCCCGTCAGGCGGACGTCCTGATTTGCGCGGGGCGTCTCCCGTTCAAGCTGGCGCCGGTCATCCGGCGGATCTACGATCAGATGCCTCAACCGAAGTGGGTGATCTCAATGGGCGCGTGCGCGTCGTCCGGGGGGATCTTCGACAACTACGCGATGGTGCAAGGGATAGACACGGTCGTACCGGTTGACGTCTATGTTCCCGGCTGTCCTCCGCGCCCTGAAGGGCTGCTCTACGGGATCCTGATGCTCCACAAGAAGGTTCGGGGCGAGACCATCGCGGACCCGTCCATTCGAGAGGAACGCCCGGTGGCGCGGGGCGCACTCCGGATCCCGCCGCGGCTCGTGGACGAGCTGTCCGAGCCGTTCGGCAACTCCATTCACCAGACGCGTTCGGCGTAGCCCGGCAGCGTGAACCCCTCGGTCGAGTCGCTCCGAAGGGAATTCGGCGGCGCCATCGGACGCGCTCGGGTCTCGTGCGGGGACACCATCGTGTACGTCCAGCGGGAGCGGCTCATCGACGTGATGAGCTGGCTCAAGAACACGCCCGGCGAAGCGTACGACTACCTGGTGGACGTGACCGCCGTGGAGTACCGCGACCTCGAGTTGCCCATCGAGGTGGTGTATGAGCTGAGATCACTGGAGCGGCACGCCGATCTACGCGTGAAGGTCGAGCTCCCCAAGGACGAGCCGCTCGAGGTGGACTCGGTGACTTCCCTATGGCGGGCGG